>NZ_JACAXC010000013.1:0-76638 GCF_013391535.1 Acinetobacter sp. SwsAc4 | reverse complement strand
CAAATAAGTAAAGTCGAAACTTAAATTAATAGATCCAAAGAAATGGGTGAAATTATCAACTTGGTTCTCCCAATCTTATAACAGGAATACAAGAAATTATTTCTTGTATTCCTCTTTAAAATTAAAAGTAAGCTATATGTATTTTAACTCTATTGATACTTTATTAAATGGTTTTTGAATTTTTATACTTTATTTTCGATGGAGATATTTTTATTAGTAGCTTGTTTAAAAAAGATTTGTTTATTTTTCTATTAATTGCTTCTAAATAATAACTTCAATATTTTTGTGGTTAAAAGGCAAGGGGGTATTATGATGTGTTTTTTATTGAAAATAAGCTTTTATATTAATAAAGCTTCTATAACAAATGGTAAGCCACTTGACCCTTTTTGTACCTCTTCAGTTACCCCAACCATATAGACATCTAGTGGATAAAACAATGAGTCATTTACAACAATTACAACTGGCTCATCTTCAGGAATAATTTTCTTCTCAATATAACCTTTTATAATATTAGCCTTAGTTTCTATAACCCCTGTCATTTTCAACAATGCTAAAGAATTCTCTCGACAATTAGTTTCATGTTTTGGAAATAACCGTCCTTGCACATCTTCCAAGATTTGCACCATTTCATCATTTGGATTCGGAGTAACAACTTCAAACCAAACTGTTTTCCCGTTTTTTGTAGCTTTGAAATCAGGTCCGAAATCTTTACTACTCAATTCAAATCCATCTCTTAAAAGACGGTCAGCAACAATTAATTCACCCAATCTTTGATGATATTGTTGTTCTAATAAAATAGCCGTGTCGAATTGGGTATCATTAAGTTCATAACCATAAAAGCGTTCTGTTAATGCTTCAAGACTTTTAAGTGCTAATTCAATTAACTCTTCACAGCCAGGATAACGCCCAAGTAAAATTTTCTTCCACTTTTCCAACAGAATATCTAGAATCTTACATTTCGCATCTTCAGTCATTATCTCGCCTCAAACAATCAAAATTAACTTACCCAAAAAACCCAATCGCCCTTAAACCTGATTTTTATAAGAATAAATCACTTTAACATTCCCAAAAAATGATCAAAGATTTAATAAAGTGGCCTTTTCTAAATACTCAAAAGTTAAGCTACCTCTCACAAGAACACTGATCATTTTCTATCTTTGCCATAATATTCTCATGCTCAAATTTTGATATAAGATTTCAAGTAAATTTAAAAAAATCAAATAAAATGTAAAATCAAAAACACTATATATTGTGCCTGAATAAAAAAAAACTACTACATAAAGCAAGATTAGATAAAAACGAAACATTTTAGGAATAATTTGAAGAAAAATTTGCATATGCTTTTTTGTTCAGTTATCATTCGATTAACTTGATCTGTAAGTCAATGATCTTGGAGGTGAATATGACTCATTTCAATCCTGACATGCTTAGTATTGCACGAAACTTTCGTGGTCTTAGTCAAACTGAACTAATTGCTGTAATGGGACAGTCTATTACCCAGGCTTCATTATCTAAAATTGAAAGTGGGGACTTAAAACCCTCCGATGAAGTTATCCAAAATCTATCCAATGCCCTACATTTCCCTATACGATTTTTCGAACATATTGAAAAGCTAAATGCACTACCAATTAGTTTGCATGCATATAGAAAAAAAAGCTCTACCACAGCTAAAGCATTGAGCCGCATGAATGCTGAAATGATGTTAAAAATGGGCCATGTACAAACATTAGAATTGTTCACAAATGTGCCAAAAAGAAAAAATTCCTTACCAACTTTTAAAATTGGCCTAGATGTAAACACTCCTCAAGAAGCGGCTAAAAAGCTTAGATCATTGTGGGCGTTAGGAAAGGAACCTCTTGAAAACCTAACTGCCACTGTGGAAGATGCAGGGGTTTTAGTCTTTTTATGCGACTTTAAAGATAACAATGTTGATGGCGTATCCTTAAAAATGCATGGTGTGTCTCCATGCGTATTTCTAAATGCAAACCAACCAAATGACAGAATACGCTTCACATTAGCACATGAGCTTGGGCATTTGGTCCTCCATGAAGAGCCATCTGAGTTCATGGAAAAAGAAGCAAATGACTTTGCTGCCGAATTCTTAATGCCAGAAGAAAAAATTATTGATCAATTAGGTTCAACCAATTTAGCTCATTATCTAAGACTTAAAAAGGAATGGAAAACCTCAATGGCGGCCTTAATCTATAGGGCGTCAGAGTTAGGAACTATAACTTCAAGTCAAAGTGCCAATTTATGGCGGCAAATGGCTATGCGTGGTTATCGTAAAGTTGAACCAAATGAATTGGATCGAGAAGCGACATATAGAGTAGCTTCAATGCTCTTTGACTACGCAATAGACGCAAAAAAAACATCAACATCTGTCATTAGTGAGTTATCTCAATTATTTGACTTATATGAAGATGACTTTAAAAAACTATATTATTTTGACCTAGATTCAATGGAGACTATCGAGATGGTTTCATAAATTAAAAAGCCGACTCTATTGGGTAGAGTCGGCTTGATAGATTTTCACACAGGAAAGGCATATGGCTCTAAGCCCTACGCATACCTCATGTTAGATCTGGCTGTCAGAACCCCATTCTAACATTTAGGCCCGTAAATCTCAAGATTTACCCGCTTATTTTGGTATGCGCCCTGAAAAACGAGCCGCCAAAATAGGAGGGCTAACAATGCCTACCGAAAATCAAGACTTCGTGTTTTGTAAATCTTATCGCCATAAATCTGGAAAAATTATTGTCCATCCAACTGGATATTTTAAATTTCCCAGAACTCGGCCATTGAAAGAAGAAAAGGATGCTATCCGTAATAAAAAATCGGATGATCCTGATAACTCAAACTCAATATCGTAAACGAGGTTAAATAACCTACTGCTGTGCAACAAAGTTCACAGCAGTAGGTTATTTAATTTTTCTGATCGCACTTAATTTATGCCCCATTTTAGTACATGGGCTCAGAGAGAATTATGACAACTCAACAGCAGTTTCTTGACCTACTTTCCGATATTGAACCATCTACAACAACGGTTAATGATTGTTCAAGCGCACATAATACGCTTCGTGATGCTTTAAAAGTGCATAATGAATTCAGCAAAGTACATGTGCATACGTTCTTATCAGGTTCTTATAAAAGAAGTACGGCAGTACGTCCGACCACCATAGGCGGGATTACACAAAGACCAGATGTAGATATTATTGCTCGCACCAACCATACAATTAACGATGATCCCCAAATTGTCTTAGATGCAGTCCATACAGCATTAAAGGATATTGGATATACCGATCTTACCGTTAACCGTCGTTCAGTAAATGTTAAGTTGAAAAAAGTTGATATGGATGTTGTCCCTATCATTTCAGATGGATATGGTGGCTATCTGATTCCAGACATTCATCTTGAAGAATGGCTAGTTACCAACCCTCCAGCCCATACCGAGTGGACTGTTGAGGTGAATAAAAATGCAAATGGTCGATTTAAGCCTCTTGTGAAGCTATTTAAATGGTGGCGTCGTGAGAACTTATCTGATTTAAAACGACCAAAAGGATTCATTTTAGAATGCCTGGTTGCCAATCATATGAATTACTACGAATCCAACTATGAAAAGTTGTTTGTTTATCTTTTAGAAACAATCAGGGATTCTTATGGGATTTATGCGTCACTAGGCATAATTCCACATTTAGAAGATCCTGGTGTTGCAGGCAATAATGTTTTTTCTGCGGTCACAGCAGATGAGTTCAAAACCTTTTATGAAAAGGTAAAAGAACAAGCTGCTATTGCACGAAATGCCTTAAATGAAACAGATGATGATAAAGCATTAGCTCTATGGCGGCAGGTCTTGGGTAATCGTTTTCCTCGTTCGGCATCACACAAAAGTGCAAATTCTGCTGATATGGCCAGCTCTTTAATCCGTTCAGCTTTAGGTGCAGGATTAACATTTCCATCAACCCCTGTTTATCCAAATAAACCAGGAGGCTTTGCGTAATGGAACTGCTAAAAACACCATTAGAACGCTTGATTCAAGAACGGCAGTTATTGACCGATCTTGAAAATGAGGAAAACAGTTTTAAGATTCAGGAGTGGAACTCAACAGACACTAATGAACTGCATTTAAACTTCTCTCTCAAGATAGGAACTATAGATTTTAATGGTGTTTTAGTATATCCAGAGCTTTTCCCAGAGCTACCAGCATATATACGCCCACAAAAATCTGGTGAAAGATGGAGTATCTTGCACCAGTACGGTGGCTCAGGAGTGCTGTGTCTAGAATACGGTCCAGATAATTGGAATACCAATATCAGTGGAGTGGAACTAATTAGAAGTGCCCAGATTCTTTTATTAACAGACGCAATGACTGTATTGGAGATGGATGTAGAACCTGTGCCCTCTAGGCATTCTGAAACAATAGGTCAAAAATTAAGAGGTATTTCAGAAAGGTTCATTGAAACACCAATGTTACGTCACATACTCTTAAATAGTGACCCTGAAAAAATGGACTTTAAGGTTGCCATCTCAAGCTTTCGGGACAAGACTGTTATTGTTCCAACAAATATTCAGAACAAACCTCTACCTGACATCGTCCCATCATTTTCTAATGAAAGATTTGAATTGTCTGGATGGGCAATAAGAGTTGATTCTGTTCCTTTATTAAAGGAATCTGTAAATGATCGACTTTCGTTAGAATCCTTTTTAGGCAATTTATGGCCTACTCAGGAGGAATTCACAAGTTCCATAAAGCCTCTATTGTTATATGACTTAAAAGGTAACTTGGAACTATTCTTAATTAATAATACAGCACCACTTTTCGTAAGTTATCCAGCTATTAATCTACATGATGATCAGAATCAAAGATTGCCAGCACAATTTAGCAATATCAATGATGCAAAGATAGTAATTGTTGGTCTTGGATCGTTAGGAAGTAAAATTGCAATTTCACTGGCACGGTCTGGCTGTAAAAACTTTCTACTTATTGATGATGATATTCTGGCACCCCAGAATCTTGTCCGTAATGAACTCAACTGGTTAGATGTTGGCTTTGCTAAAACCCATGCTGTTGAAAGAGCATTAAAACGAACTGCATTAGACATGCGGGTTGAAACGTATGAAATGCAAATTGGTGGACAGGAAAATCCTCATTTAAATTCCAATATTGCTAATGCCATTGGTACATGTAATCTGATTATTGATGCGACAGCAAGCTCACATACATTTCTAACCTTAGCTGCGATTGCTAAAAGAAAACATATACCAATGGTATGGGGTGAAATCTTTGGTGGCGGTGGTGGAGCAATGATGGCCCGTAGTCGCCCAACGTTAGATGCCTCACCTTTAGAGCTTCGCAATCATATTTATGGTGTCTTACAAACGTTGGAACCAATCCCAGAAGGCAAAGTTAATAATTACGGCTTTCAAACACAAAACCAAACATATATTGCATCAGATGCAGATGTAACGGCTCTTGCAGCGTCTATGACTCAGTTCATATTAGATACTTTATGTACAATTGATGAGCAATCCTCTTATCCATATTCAGCATATTTAATAGGGTTCCGTAAATATTGGATATTTCAATGTCCTTTTGATACCCATCCTATCGATTGTTCAGGTGCGTTAGTAACGGAATCTCCTACGGATAAACAGATATCTGAAAGTGAAAATGGCAATTCTATTGAAGAGCCTGAACCGATGAAAGGTTAATACTAATGCTGAAAATATCCATTCCTACTGATATACAAATTTTACTGATAAAAGCCCTGTTGAAGTCTGGAACCCACGAATGTGGCGGTGTTTTAATGGGTGAGCATATAGGTACAAACCATTTTAGAGTTAGCTCATTAACTGTTCAAAAGAGTGGAACGATAGCATCCTTTGTACGTGGAATTACGGATGCTATTAAAGCAATTCGCCTTTTTCATAAATCAACAAACAATAATTATCAAAAATTTAACTATTTAGGTGAATGGCATAGCCATCCTCTCTTTAGTGTACAACCCAGCAGTAAAGACCATCACACCATGAGGGAATTGGTGTCCGACCCAAAAGTGGGTGCAAATTTTGTAGTCTTACTGATTTTTCATTTAAAAAACAATCATCTTGAGGGCAGTGCCCACACCTACCTACCAGATGGTTCCTGTTACCCATCCACCCTGGATTTAGAGAGATAATAATGAGTGCAAGTCTGTTAGAAAAACAATCAACTGGTGGTGCAATTGCACGAGTAGGGTTTGATTATCAGGATGCCTTTGTATTAAAGAACCTGCCACTATGGCTATCTGAAAGTGCTTTTAGTCACATTGTGAGTGAATCAATAGGTGATGTTGAGGTTTGCTACTTCTCTTCAGAGAAAGATTTCCAGCGTGTCATGTATGAAGCTAAAAATCATTCGCTGACTTCTACAGACTTCTGGAAAGAAATTAAGCGCTTCAAGGAGGCGTTTGATATTCCATCAAGTGAATATACTCGCTTTAGTTTAGTATGCCCACTCTATACCTCTACACTTCACCCATTTCTTGCCCAGATTGAGAGAATTAGAGGCGTTGGCTCTTCATACAGTGCCGATTCTGTGATTTTACAAAAAAGTCGTCAGGATATTATTCAGTGGTGTAGCGATAAGGGATTCGAAACCTCACTTGCTGAGTTTGCACTTGACCATGTTGATTTCCTGTCTTTCAATGCTGAAGATAGCGACTCTGTATTTATAGGCGAAATAGAAGAGAAATTATCCAATATCGAACTCACTACACGTAAAGCCAAACAGTTAAGAGATCAGTTTAAAAAATTGATTTCTCGTTCTTCTTTTGGTCCAATACATCGCAAAGACTTTGAAAATTTTATTTGCCATGCTCTTGAAGAAGATAGAAGCCAATGGCTATCAGATCCTATCAAAATTAACCTTTCTACTTCAACCAGTCAGTACCAAGACTTAAACTTAGATATTCGTGATTTCAATGGTCCTGATCGTGCCCAAAAAACCTCCAGCGACTGGAACAACCTAATCAAAAAAGCGGTATCGATTGGGGATTTCATTCATAGCAGTGGTGACCGTAGAACCCTCCTTATAGACGGTAAACAAAGAATGTCCACCGCATGTATGCTTGGCTATGTATTTAGTGCCACACGTAATTTCCTACTTGAAATAGAACATAATGGCCTCGCTTATCGCACTGATGACCATAAACAGAAAGAGGGACAATTTTTTAATAAAATCGCCCCTGTTGAGCTACAGGGAGAAACTGAAGCCATAGTTACTATCGGATTTCCTACAGCTATAGGTAAAGACATTGACTCTACAATAAATGAAGTAAAGAGCTTACCTAGACTGAATCTAGAAAGCTCTTATGCGATTGATAATATGGAAACTCTAAATCTTGCTGTGAGAGAGGCAAAATCCGCTTTAGTTTCATTCAAATCTGAAAATAAGTTATCTAAATTACACCTCTTTATTAAAGCACCCTCAGTTTTTGCAATGGTCTTGGGACATCGTTTGAATGGTGTTTGTGATATTCAGCTTTACGATTGGGTAGATGGGCAATATATCCCTACGGCCGAGCTGAGCATATAAGAAGAATTGACTAGTCGATAATATTACTAATAGAGAGGTTGACCATGAACAATCATTCTAATGAAAAAAATACTGATAACTCTCCAGATAAAACAAAATCACCGGCATTCAAAGTTCTTGAATCCAATGCTGAAAAGTTCTTAATGGTGTGGTGGTATGGAGCGTTAGCAAAAGCTGATCGTAGAAATGCTCAACCTAAAGTTCATGTGGCTTTTAGGGAACTTCTGGAAGATTACACACCCACAGATAATTTTATTTTTATTGATGCAAATATAACAGATTTGGTGTCTTGGCCTATTGGAACAGTTTGGCACCATGAACGATTAGTTGACTATCTTCCCTTTGAAATAAGGGAGTTTGATATTGACCATACGGATTTTACACATACCTATGTTCAAGCATATAAGCGAGACGAAAAGACAGGGAGAATAGATCATTTCTTCTCAGACAAGAATAAATTTTATATTAATCCAAGCCAACGTGAGAATTGCATTTCTTTCTCCTTAACGGATCAGGAATATAAGGAACTACTCGTACCTTGTTTTGAGTTTCTGGTGAGAGGATATGGTCTCTCTACAGAACTTCCTAGAATTCTGACAACATATGATGAGACCGAAAGACATGAACGGCTCTACACCCCTCATCCAGAAGAAGAAAACACCTGGACGATCCTTATAGGTGATAGCCTCACAACAGATGATCATGTATTTATTGCCTACTATAAATATAGCAAATATACCCAAGATGCCGTAAGAATCTTATTTAGCAGTATTGCAAAACATGATGATTTTATCCAAAGAAACCATATATACCCTAAAGTAATGCCATGGCATAAGGAAACGAGAAAAATTAGGGTTTCAGGTTTTTGTATTCCTGACACCAATGCTTTTTTAGCCTTGACAATCCTTGGAATAGAACTACCTGATCAAACACTTATCAGACGTGTTCCAAAGGTAATTCACCGCATTAAGAAACCTGTAGATGTCAACTCACCTAATCCTCCTCAGTTGCAACTAGGTCCTGGTCAGATTAACGTATCTGAAGATCAAGGAGGGCGCAAACCATTATTACAATCGGTTATTTTAGGTCATGAATTTACATGGTTAGGTTCAGGCCCTATCGGGGAAAAAAGTAAAACAAAGTATGAAAGAACCATCACCCAGCCACAGAGAAAGAAAAATACTAAAGAAACCAATACAGTTGGTACAGGAGAACCTGATAGCTCTAAGGAAGTTCTAAATGTCCAAATTAACCCGACCACTAATGGAGATACAGAGTTTGAAGCTCCAGATCATGGAAGAATCATGGGCCTATGGAATGCATGTTTAAAGGCTCGCTCGTTAAATCCCAGTATTGTCAATGCAGTCCACTATTATACTTTTGAGGAAGAGTTTGATTACCGCGATAAACCCACTCTCATGGCCTTTTTCGTTAATTCAGAAACATTAAATAATAAAGATATTACAGATGGAGAAAAACAAACTTATAAAAATTGGTGTTATGCAAACTCAAATAAAACAGCACTTCGTGGAGCATTGGTCATCCGATTATCTCTTGTAAATTGCCCTCCAGTTTATCTTTTCGATATACAACCAGCGACTTACGTTTCAACTGTAGATGGGGAAAGTGTTCTCAAGGAGCGTGGGCATGCTGGTCTAATATTTAGGTCAAGAACCGCAGAACAATTTGAGCAGTATATTTCTGGGCTCATGGAGAGCCTGCCTTTGTCAGAGGGCTCTTATACGACAACTCTCCTAGGCTCCAATTTGGTTACTCAATTATTTGTTTTTAGACATTCAAAATCTGCTGGCTTGTCAGAGGGTGAATCAACGTTATTGAATGCTCTAAGAAAAATTGGAATCACGAATATCAAGTTAAAGGAGGAAAAGGAGGAAAAGGAGGAAAAGGAGGAAAAGGAGGAAAAGGAGGAAAAATAATATTCGAATCTTACAATTGTGACCATCTTCTTTTAGCCTAGTCCATAATTCTTTCCTATGGGTAATTTTATTACATATCAAATTGAATTATATATAGTTTAATGGCACTTTTAAGTGCCATTAAACTTGGGTACCACTTGTGATTAGATAAGCACCTATATTAGGAATATTTAACCTTTTTAAACTCAGTGTTCTGAATCCTTTGGTATATTTTCAATAATGCAATGATGAATATCATCGTGATTGTTGAGTGATGTTTCAGCCTGAATAGTGACATGCTCAATACCTAGATTTTGTATGACATTCTCCAGATCATGTAAGAGTATCTGCACTTCCTGCATACTCATTTCTTCACTCACAACAATATGGCAGGATAAAATATAACGTTTACTTGTCAGACTCCATATATGTAAATCATGTACACCCTGAATTCGCTGGTCTTGAAGAATGGTTTCTTTGATTTCTGCCAAGTCAAATTTTTCTGGTGTACCCTGCATTAAAACATGCGAAGCCTTTACTACAACTGAATATCCACTGCGAAGAACAAGTATTGCAACTAGAACACTGGCTAAAGTATCTGCCCAGGCCCATCCAAAGAAGTAGATACATAGCGCAGCAGCAATTGCGCCAATAGAACCTAACAAATCACTGAGTACATGCAGGTAAGCACCTCGCATATTCAAGTCGTGTTCGGTATCACTACCTTTAAAAATCATTACTGCAACAATGATATTAATCAGCAATCCAATACTAGCAACGATCAACATCCCTTGTACTTCAATATGTTGTGGTTGCTGAAACCGTAGAATTGCCTCAATAAAGATATACAGTGCGATACCAACCAGTGTAATACCATTCAATGCAGCAGCCAGTATTTCAAAGCGTTGATAGCCGTATGTTTTATTTTTGGTAATCTGTTTTTGACCGATGAAGACTGCTGCAAGTGCAATACCAAGTGCAACAGAGTCACTCAGCATGTGACCGGCATCTGAAATCAAGGCCAAACTATTGGTAATAAAACCACCTATAAATTCCACTACCATAAAAATGGTAATCAGTAAAAAGCTTATGGTCAGAATTTTTTTATTACTTGGGATATGGCTGTGGTCATGATCGTGGTCGTGATCATGACCACCATGACCATGATGGTGTCCTGAGTGATCATGGTTGTGCTTATGGGTGTTACCATGACTATGCTTATGCCCAGAATGATCATGGTTATGATCATGTTCAGAGTGGTTATGTTTGTGATCTTGTGTATGGTTGTGCGAAGACATTTTATAGCACTCCTGATTATGGCTCTAACTGACTACGCAATGGATGATTGTTGTAGTAATCACCGATGTATATAATCTTATTATTTTTAACCTCAAAAAATGAAGCACCTTTAAAAGTGATTACTTTTGCGTCTTTTTTACCAGACTGGTCTTTTTTATTGAGGGTTCCCTGAAGCTGCCATTCGACAGCAACCTTATCACCAACAATGAGTGGCGGGGATGTAAGCGTCATCTTCCGATCAGGAATGACTGTTAATAAAAACTTGGGTACCTCAATTACAGATGCTGTACCTTTACGGTTTTCTTCATTACTTGTATTGAAATACTCAACATTCGTGTCAAGAACTTTAGTCAGGTCATCTGGCTGCGTACCATTCCAGATATTAAGATAGCTCTCCACGGTTTCCAAAGCTGTATTGATCGGTGCTTTTGCATGCGAAATTGAAGCTAATCCTAACGTCATAAGAATGAGTAAGAATGTCATGAAAAAAGGCTTTGATTTTTTCCCTTGACCATCAACATCTTGCTTCAATTGATTGATATAAATAGTGTTCATCATATTCACCTTAGACTTGAATAAGTTCATCCACAATCCGTTCGGCGTCTTCCCTGGTATTGACGATTTCATAAGGAATGCCAAATGCCTTTACAGCCATTTCCGTCATCTTTCTGATGGCAACTCTTTTTTCCTGATCAGGTTCAATGCAGATAATTGCCTTACATAACTGATTAAGTTCATCTTTATGGTTTTTAAGCCAAAGACCACGTTGTTTAAAGTCTTCAGGTGTTTCTTGCATTGATAATTGATCATAAACAATCACAAACGGACTGCTCATTTCCAAGAATTCCTGCATTTCCAACTGCCATTGAGGTGAATAACCTGGAACTGCCTGATCTTGCTTAAACTCAACAAATGGGAAGTTTTCTATATCATGGATAATAAATTTCATTTATATGACCTCATATTCTGTTTCATCTTGTCAGGAATTCATCTCTTTCCATCAAAAGATGAATTCCATCGATGTGCTATTTCAAAGATTTACGTTCAATCTGTACGGTATGTTCATTCCAGCCTCCACCTAATGCCTTGTAGAGGTTGACCTGATTATTCAGGCGTTCCAGGCGGGTCTGTATAAGTGCCTGCTGAGATGCATACAGAGTTCGTTGTGAGTCGAGGACTGCGAGATAATTATCTTCACCAGCATCAAAACGTAAGGTTGCCAACTTATGGGCATCCTGGCTGGCCGCAATCATTTGCTGCTGCGATTTGATCTGTTCATCTAGTGTGGACTTGCCAGCCAGCCCATCAGCAACTTCACGAAAAGCTGTTTGAATAGATTTGTCATAGTTGATGACTTCAATCTGCTTCATGATGTGTGAGCGATCCAGATTTGCCTGATTTAAACCTGCATTAAATATGGGCAAGTTAATCTTGGGCATAAAACTCCATGCACCTGTACCTGCATTAAATAGATTATCCAGACTGGAACTTGCCGTACCCGCCGAACCCGTTAGGGTAATGGATGGAAAAAATGCTGCACGGGCTGCTCCAATGTTTGCATTCGCAGCCTGAAGCTTATGTTCTGCGGCACGAATGTCTGGACGACGTTGAAGTAGATCCGATGGCAAACCAACTGGTATATCCTGCATAACAACCTGATCAGGAATTTTGGGGGACTGGTCCAATTGGGCCGCCAATTCCTGTGTTAATGGTGAACCCAGAAGTAACACCAGAGCATTACGATCCTGTGCAGTAATACGCAAGAATTTTGCATAATTGGTTTGTGCGGTGCGCAGTCCTATTTCAGCTTGACGTAAATCAAATCGGGTTGCATTACCAACATCAACAAGTTTCCTGGTCAAGTCATAGGATTTCTGCTGTGTCGCCAAAGTCGCCTTGGTTAAACCTAACGTTTCCTGATCGGCCTTATAGACCAGATAAGCATTAGCAACTGCGGATACCAGACTTAACTGTGATGCTGTCTGGACCTCTTTAGAAGCCAAATAGTTCTGTAAAGCCTGATCACTCAGACTGCGTACTCGGCCCCATAAATCGACTTCCCATGCGACCGAAGTAACACCAACCTGATACATGCGGGGGTTATAAGCAAGATCAGACGGTAAACGCTGACTGGCTGACTCTGCGGTAACACCCACATGCGGTAAACGGTCAGCACGACGAATACGATACTGTGCTTCTATCGCCTCAACATTTAAAGCTGTCACCTTAAAATCATGATTGTTTTTCAATGCATGATCGATGAGTTGGAGTAAGACAGGATCGGTATAAAAGTCACGCCAGCCAATATCGGCTGCGACTGTTTGCTTTCCATTGTTCACTTGCAGCCCTGGATAAGCCTCTCCTGTTGGATAGTGTTCCGACACAGGAGAGACAGGTCGCTCATATATGGGTGCCATTGAACATCCTGCAAGAATAGTGGCAGTGGTTAGTACACTCATTTTCTTGAGGAAGGTGTATCGGTTTAAATGAAGTGTTAAATTTTTCATTTTGAACCCTCCTGTACCAGTGCTTTGGCCTGTTCTCTACGCAGAATAAAATTACGAATGACGACATAGAAAATGGGTGTAAACAGCAAACCAAAGATTGTCACGCCCAGCATTCCAGAGAAAACAGCGATACCCATGGCATGACGCATTTCTGCACCAGCACCTGTGGCTAATACCAGTGGTATCACACCAGCAATAAATGCAATTGAGGTCATTAGAATCGGGCGTAATCTTAATCGGGCTGCTTCAAGTACTGCATCAAAAGGATTCAAACCCTCATCCTCTTTGGCTCGGGCAAACTCCACAATTAAGATGGCATTTTTTGCAGCAAGTCCCACCAGAACAACAAAGCCAATCTGGGTAAAGATGTTGTTATCACTACCAGTTACCCAAACACCTACAATCGCAGATAACAAGGCCATTGGTGCAATAAGTAATACTGCAAAAGGCATTGACCAACTGTTGTATTGAGCTGCAAGGAAAAGGAACGCCAAAATAATTGCTAGAGCAAAAACCATGACCGCAGTATTGCCTGTATTCTTTTCCTGATAGACCAGATCGGTCCATTCATAGGTCATACCTTGTGGCAATGTTTCCTGCACAATTTTTTCAATTGCGGCAGTTGCCTGACCAGATGAATAACCTGATGCAGCGTTACCACTAATATCGGCTGATGGGAAACTGTTATAGTGCATAACACGATCAGGGCCAGAACTACGCTTAATCGTGACAAAGGTCGAAAGCGGAATCATGTCTCCCGCTGCATTTCTCACCTTTAACAGATTAATGTTCTCTGGTTGCATACGGAATGGGGAATCTGCCTGAGCAATTACACGATAAGTACGACCAAACCGATTAAAGTCATTGATATAGATTGACCCCAGATTGATTTGTAGTGTTTCAAAAATATCGGTCAGTGGTACACCTTGTGACTTCGCTTTTACACGGTCAATATCAACTTCAATCTGTGGAGCATTTGCCTGGAAACTCGCAAGCATACCGACAAGTTCAGGCGTCTGAGAGGCTTTCGCCATAATCTCGCCCTGTACACGTGCCAGTGTTTCAAAGCCTAAACCAGCCCGATCTTCAATTTGTAGCTTGAATCCGCCCATAGAACCTAAGCCAGGTACTGGTGGTGGTGGAAAGATGCCCGCAAATCCGTCAGGAATCTGACTGAATTTACCCATTAATTTTCCAGCAATTGCTCCTGCTGATAATGAGGGGTCCTGACGAGCCTCAAATGGATCAAGCATGGCAAACATCAAGGCAGAGTTTGGTACATTGACTGGACCACTTGGTGTAAAGCCTGGGAATGCCATGACGCTTTCCACACCAGGTTCATTCAGTGCAATTTCCGTCATCTGTTTAACTACAGCTTCTGTGCGGTCTAAAGATGCGCCTGTAGGTAACTGGGCGATACCAACTAGATAATACTTGTCCTGTGCAGGAACAAAGCCTTGCGGCACTTTGTTAAAACCTAACCAAGTTAGGCCAAGAAAACCTACATACAAAATCAGCATGATGGCACTTAAACGTACCCCCTTGCGGACTGCACCTACATATTTGTCCGATGCCTTATCAAAGAACCGATTGAATCCTCTAAAGAACCAACCAAATAAGCGTTCGGTTAAATCACGTTTTTTATTTCCAGCTTGATGTGGTTTAAGCAAGATACCTGCTAAAGCTGGTGAAAGTGTTAAAGAGTTGATTGCAGATAAGATGGTTGAAATCGCAATGGTCAAGGCAAATTGGCGATAGAACTCACCCTGCAATCCTGTAAGAAATGCCGATGGAATAAATACAGCAGATAAAACCGCAGTAATCGCGATAATTGGCCCTGTCACCTCAGACATTGCCTTACGGGCAGCTTCTTTTGGTGATTCGCCTAATGCAATATGCCGTTCTACGTTCTCCACCACCACAATTGCATCATCGACCACAATACCAATCGACAGTACCAGTCCAAATAAGGTCAATGTATTTAGGGAGAAGCCGAAATAATACATAATTGCAAACGTACCAATCAGTGAAACGGGAACGGCAATTAAAGGAATAATGGATGCACGCCATGTTTGCAGGAACAGGATGACAACAAGCACAACCAGTGCAATGGCTTCTAACAGAGTGGTAATGACTGATTTCAAAGAAGCTTTTACGAAAATATTTGGATCATAAGGAATTTTATAATCCACACCGTCAGGGAAGCTTTTCTTCAATTCTGCCATCGTTTCACGGACTTCACTTGAAACATCGAGTGCATTGGCACCTGGTGTCATAAAGATTTGTAAGGCAGATGTTGGCTTACCATCCAGTAAAGCTCGCATGGTATAAGCATCAGAACCCAGTTCAATTCGTGCAACATCTTTCAGGCGTGTGATTTGTCCAGTGTCACCAGCTTTAACCACGATTTCACTGAATTGCTCTTCAGTGGTTAAACGTCCCAGCGTATTAACAGTAACTTGATAGGCCGATGTTGTATTTGGTTGTTGACCAACAGAACCCGCAGCAACCTGCATGTTTTGTTCACGAATGGCTGCAACCACATCATTGGCGGTTAAACCACGGGCAGCCACTTTTTCAGGATCAATCCAGACACGCATCGAATATTCACCAGCACCACCAATCTCGATATTTCCAACACCTGGTAAACGTGCAAGCTCATCACGCACATTTAACAGTGCATAGTTGGACAAATATAGTGGATCATGATTCTTGTTGGATGACACCAAATTGATGACCATGAGAATATCGGGTGAGGTTTTTTCAGTGACCACACCAATGCGTTGAACTTCTTCAGGTAAGCGTGGCAATGCACGAGAAACCCTGTTTTGTACCTGTATCTGTGCTTTATCAGGGTCTGTACCCTGTTTAAAGGTGACGGTCAGTACCATCTTGCCATCGGCTGCGGTTTGAGAACTCATATACAACATGTTCTCAACACCGTTCACGGCTTGTTCCAGAGGGGAGGAAACCGTCTCGGCAATGATTTTGGGGTTGGCACCAGGATAACTTGCCATGACCTGTACAGTCGGTGGTGTAATGGCTGGATATTCACTCAATGGCAGTTTAAACAGTGATAAAGCACCGAGAATGACGATCAGCACAGAGATCACGACCGCAAATATTGGCCGATTAACAAAGAAATGAGGGAAATTCTTCATGGCTTATTTCCCCTGTGCGGCACTTTCAGTCGGAGTAGGCGTTTGCATTGGAACGATATTTGGCTTGACCTGCATTCCTGGGCGAACCAGCCCTTTAATAATGACTTTATCGCCAGTTTGCAGACCACTGCTAATAATCCGCAATCCATCAACGACCGAGCCAAGTGTTACAGGCCTAAATTCAACCGTATTATTCGAACCAAGAACCAGAACAAAATTATTGCCCTGATCTGTACCCACCGCCTGATCATCTATCAGAATGGTGGACTGTTTATTTCCAGTGGTCAGCTTAACTCTGGCAAACATACCTGGTGCTAATTCACCTGAATCATTGGTAATAGATGCCCTAACCCGTAGCGTCCCTGTACGCTGGTCAATTTGAGTACTTACAAAGTTTAATTTCCCTGTATAAGGATAAGTTTCTGTATTTGCCAATCCCATTTCGATTGGCAAGTTGAATTGTCCAGATTTATTTTGTCCCTTTAGATTGAGAAAGGTTTTTTCATCAAGGTCAAAATAAACATACAGCGGATTGACTGAAACGATGGTGGTTAAGGCTGTGGCATTGCCTGTATTTCCACCTGCAATCAAGTTACCACTGGTGACAAGAACACGGTCAATACGTCCTGAAATCGGTGCTGTAATATTGGTATAAGATAAATCCAGCTTCGCTGCACTGACGGCTGCCTGAGCCTCCTGTACTTGAGCCTGACGGTTATTTTTGGTTGCCAGTGCATCGTCATAAACCTTATTGGAGACGGCACCACTTTCGACCAGTTTATTTGCCCGGTTAAAATCCAGAACAGCCTGGCTATACTGAACCTCTGCTGCTTTCAGTCGTGCCTGGGCTGTCTTCAGAGCAACCTGAAAAGGTGCAGGATCAATTTTAAATAATACCTGTCCCTTACGAACATAACTGCCCTCAGGAACACTAACACTATTAATGACACCACCGACTCGGGACTTGATTTCAACGCTTTGTGGTGCCGATAAGTAGCCTGTATATTCGGCAGTTGGATTAAGTTCTTGTGTAATTACTTCCGCAACTGGAACCTGAGGAATAGGCATTTGAGCTGAACTAGCTTGTTGCTTGGGTTGATCCGATATATTTTTTGCTGTGTACAGCAGACCACCTGAGATAGCAATCACTACTGCTACAGCAACCGCTGTCATTCGTTTTTTCATGATATTCACCTTTTATGCAAAGCTACATCACTCTGGATAGGTTTCTGTAGCAGTTGCACACATGCTAATGTTTCCAATAATTGGAAGGTCAATAGGGTGATCTGAATAGATTATACAAATGAACATATATTTATATGAATTATTAAAAAGTGAATTTCTATAAGTTTAATAGTCCGTTTTTTCAGCTTTATAAAACATACCTCCGTCTATGGAAATTAAATTCATGCAATATCCCTCCAGTATTAGACTGTCAAATTATTCATTTTATCCTAAGTAGAAATTTCTCTTAGAATAAGTAAAAACAGTATTACTTTAGAAAATTTGATTCCCTATTAGCTCAAAAATGGCACATGCCATTGATTATATTAAAATTAATAAATTAAATTTGACAATTTTTACATATGAACATATATTCATATGTAAAAATATATACATGTTAGGTTTTTATACATGAGTAATCAACGCGATCACAATCATAAATGTCATGATCATTCGCATGAAGGTCATGATCATTCGCATGAAGGTCATGATCATTCGCATGAAGGTCATGATCATTCACATGTTCCTGATGTGAGTAACGGAAACGAAAGAAAAATTCTGATTTCGTTTTTTATCATTTTCGGGTTCATGCTTGTAGAAGCCACTGGAGGAATCATCTCTGGTTCACTCGCACTTCTGGCTGATGCAGGGCATATGCTTACAGATGCCGTTGCCTTAGGTTTAGCTTATGCTGCCTTTCGTTTCGGTCGCCGCATTGCAGATAATTCAAAAACATTTGGATACATGCGATTCGAAGTTATTGCTGGCTTAATGAATTCTCTTACATTATTCGCAATCGTTGGATGGATTATTTATGAGGCTATTGAACGCTTTCAATCACCTCAACCTGTCATGGCAGGACCGATGTTTATCGTTGCTATTATAGGTATGCTCGTTAACTTATTTGTTTTATGGTACTTAACAAGAGGCGATACAGAACATGTCAATGTTAAAGGAGCTATTCTCCATGTAATGGGCGATTTACTCGGCTCTGTTGGAGCAATTATTGCTGCCATAGTGATTTGGTACACAGGCTGGACTCCTATCGATCCAATTTTATCTGTTCTAGTTTCTTTACTTGTACTACGCAGCGCATGGTCTTTATTTAAACGTACTCTTCATATTTTACTTGAGGGTGCTCCTGAGAATGCTAATGCCCAAGAGATCACTGAATATCTTTTGAAAAATGTAAGTGGTATTGAAAAAATTACCCATATACATATTTGGATGATTACATCAGGTAGATCTATGGCAACGTTGCATGTCAAACCCAAAGATGGAGTTGACCTCGCGACATTAACTCTCAACATTGAGAATGAGCTAAAATCCAAATTTTCTATTGAACATCCAACTATAGCCATTGATTGGCAAGGCAATAGTACTTGTAGCTTAGAAAACCCAACTCAAATTGATCCACACGCTGGACATAATCACTAACCTTAAATCTTTATTGTTATTCACTGATGAGGAGACTTTAATGTCTGATAAATACTACAATTTAGGAGATTACCAGCGTCAAATAACTACGTCATCTCCTGATACTCAACTTTGGTTTGATCGTGGCTTATTATGGACATATTGTTTCAATCCGAGTGAAGCCATAAATTGTTTTAAGAAAGCTCTAGAACATGATGCAAAATGCGCAATGGCTTATTGGGGCATCGCCTTTGCATCTGGTCCAAATTACAATAAAGCTTGGCATTTATTTGATCCTTCAGACTTACAGAATACCATTCCATATATTAATGAAATTATGGAACAAGCAAAGTTAGCAGCGACTCATAATGCGACACAATTTGAGAAAGATTTAATTGATGCCCTTGCTCCACGCTTTCCAAAACACGTGACTATAGATGAACAAGACTTTCATGAGCTGAATTTTGCATATGCTCAAGCTATGAGATCATTTTATGAAAAATATTCTAATGATCTTGATGCAGCTGCAATGTTTGCAGATGCACTCATGTGCTTGAGCCCTCGTAAATTGTGGGATTTAGATACCGGTGAAGCCATAGGTTTAGGTACAGTTGAAGCTAGAAACGTGCTTGAAGTTGCTTTCACTAAACCTGGGGCAAATCGTCATCCTGTAATTAATCATCTCTATATACATTTAATGGAAATGTCACCTTATCCTGAAGTTGCATTGCCAGCTGCTGATAACCTTCGTAATTTATCACCTGATGGGTCACATTTAGCCCATATGTCCACACATATTGATAATGCATGCGGAGATTGGCGTCGAGTGGTTTATTCTAATCTTGATGCAATCGCAGCCGATGAAAGATATTTTTCTAGAGAAAAGAATCCAGGTGGTTGGAATATCTTGTATCGCGTTCATAATTTAATGGTAGGTGCTTATGGTGCAATGATGGCAGGTAAATCACAGGAAGCGTTATTTATGGCTCATCGTATCAATGACATTTTAACACCCGAAGTACTACATATCACTACACCGCCAATGGCTAATTTAACTGAAAGCCATTGCACAACACTACCACATGTTATGATTAGATTTGGCATGTGGGAAGATATTCTGAAACTTGAGCTACCTAAAGATAAAGGTCTATATAGTTCCACAACCGCAATGATTCACTACGCAAAAGGCATAGCATTTGCTTCATTAAGAAGAGTTAAAGAGGCCGAAAAAGAAAGAGAGTCTTTTATAAAAGCAGTAGCTAATGTATCAGAAGAGCGCTTTAACTCTATACCTGTTAAAGAGGTCGAAGCTTTAAAAATTGCTGCCAAAATGATTCATGGCGAAATTGAGTATCGTAAAGGTAATACGAAAGAAGCATTCGCAATCTTGCGAGAAGGCATTAAATTAGAAGATGCTCTTCCTTATTGTGATCCTCCAGCTTGGTTACAACCAGTTCGGCATGCATTCTGCGCACTTAATATGGAACAAGGAAACTTTGAAGTAGCAGCCCAAGAATATCGGATTGAACTGGGGCTAGAAGGTGACCTTGGACGTCGCCGAATTCGCCCTAACAATGTATGGAGTCTTCATGGACTTTATGAGTGTTTAGCAAAACTAGGTCTAGAGAAAGAAGCTCGAGATATTTCGCTGCAACGTGATATAGCACTTGCCTCGGCTGATATTAATATTGAAGCATCCTGTTTCTGCCGATTAAGTGCATTTGAAGATAACACTACAAGTTGCTGTTAAAAACAGATAGCACTTTCCTCAAATAGATATCAAGGCATATAGCTAGACATTTCTTAATTATATGCCCTTGATCTTAACTTTTTGTAGATGATACTGATAACTTAAATAAATGCATGATATATTTCTTGTTTAGAGTAATAAAAATAAAGAATTCCTATAACCCTCTTTCCCCTTAAAGTTATTTAATTTAGATATTTTTGCAATACATTACGTACTACTATAAATTAGTGCTCCTCACTAATATGACTTGCCATATCTAATAAAACCTGACTAACATGTAAATCATCAATCTCATAAAATACTTGTTTAGATTGTCTTTCGCCTTTGACTAAACGAGCTGAACGCAATAAACGAAGATTATGACTGACTAAAGATTGGGATAAATCAAGAGCATCACTGATTTCACCTACTGAACTAGGCCCCCGCATACAAAAAAGTAGAATTTTAAGTCGTGAAGCATCACCTAATAGCCGAAATGTTTCAGCTAAAGACATAATCTCATCTTGAGATAATGGTATCGGGTGATTATTAAAATTCATACTAATACTTAAATTCCTATTATTTAGAAAATATATATGTTTACATATTCTACCCTTGACCTTCCCATAATGGCAAGGTTTATGCTCTTAATAATTGGGTAAGCACTATAGGTATATCTTATGGGAAAGGCAACAGATAAGCTTTCTAATAATATGAAAGTTACATTAAAAATTGAAGGGATGACATGTGCCAGCTGTGTTGGGCGTGTTGAAACAGCACTCAAAAAAGTTGATGGTGTACAGTCTGCCTCGGTCAATCTAGCGACAGAACGTGCAGATATTGTACTTGATCAGCCTGTGGATCGTCAGGTACTGGTTCATGCCATTGAACAATCAGGTTATGACGTGCCCGCAAATAATATTGAATTATCAATTAAAGGCATGACCTGTGCTAGTTGTGTAGGTCGTGTCGAAAAAGCCCTTAAAGCCGTTGCAGGTGTAAAAGAGGCCAATGTCAATCTTGCGACTGAGCGTGCAACGGTCAGTGGTTCAGCAAATGTCGATGACTTGATTACCGCAATTGATAAAGCTGGTTACGATGCCACAGAAATTCAAGCTTCTATTCCTGACCAGACAGAGCTGCTTGAGAAAAAAGATCAAGAACGTGCTGAACTTAAGCGTGATTTGATTCTTGCAACCCTATTGGCTTTGCCTGTATTTATTTTGGAAATGGGATCTCACCTTATCCCTGGTGTTCATCAACTGATTGATCAAACTATTGGGATGCAGAATAGCTGGTATTTACAATTCATCCTGACCACGTTGGTTTTAGTTATTCCAGGACGAAGATTCTATCTAAAAGGTTTGCCTGCATTACTCCGTTTAGCACCTGATATGAACTCGCTGGTTGCGGTTGGTACATTAGCAGCTTACCTATTTTCTATTGTTGCCACATTCATACCCAACATCCTTCCCACAGGAACGGTAAATGTATATTACGAAGCTGCTGCGGTGATTGTGGCATTAATCTTACTGGGTCGTTTTCTTGAAGCAAAAGCCAAAGGGCGAACATCTGAAGCAATCCAGCGTTTAGTCAGCTTACAGGCCAAAACTGCCCATGTTTTACGCGATGGCCAAATGGTAGATATTGCACTAGACCAAGTGGTTGCAGATGACATTATCATTGTGAAACCAGGTGAAAGAATCCCTGTCGATGGTCAAGTCACTGATGGAAAAAGTTTTGTTGATGAATCCATGATTACGGGTGAACCAATCCCTGTTGAGAAAGGCATCGGCAGTGATGTGGTAGGCGGCACCATTAACCAGAATGGCACGTTGACCTTTACCGCTGTGGCGGTGGGTGGCGAAACTATGCTGGCTCAAATCATTCGTTTGGTTGAGCAAGCACAGGGTTCTAAAATGCCGATTCAAGCTGTGGTGGATAAAGTTACCTTATGGTTTGTCCCTGCGGTGATGATTGCCGCAGTACTTACATTCCTAGTCTGGCTTATTTTTGGTCCATCACCAGCCTTAACCTTTGCGTTGGTTAATGCTGTGGCAGTGCTGATCATTGCCTGCCCGTGTGCAATGGGATTAGCGACACCAACCTCAATTATGGTGGGTACAGGTCGTGGTGCAGAGTTAGGAGTGTTGTTCCGTAAAGGTGAAGCCTTACAACTATTAAAAGATGCTAAAGTTGTTGCAGTTGATAAAACAGGGACGTTGACAGAGGGTCATCCTGTGCTGACTGACTTTGAAGTAACCCAATTGTTTGAGCGTGATTATGTTCTAGGCATGGTTGCGGCTGTCGAATCCCGTTCTGAACATCCGATTGCTAAAGCAATTGTTGATGCGGCAAAAAGTGAAAACCTAGCTCTACCTAAAGTCGATACCTTTGATTCAGTCACTGGTATGGGTGTCTATGCAACCATCAATGGTAATGAAAAAATCAATATTGGTGCAGACCGTTATATGGTTCAACTTGGTATTGATGTTGCTCCATTTGCTGTTACAGCTCAGCGTCTTGGTGATGAGGGTAAATCCCCTCTTTATGTTGCTGTCGATGGCGAACTAGCAGGAATTATTGCAGTTGCCGACCCAATCAAATCCACAACGCCAGCAGCGATTAAGGCTCTACACCAATTAGGGCTTAAGGTGGCAATGGTTACTGGTGACAATGTTCGTACTGCTCAAGCGATTGCCAAACAATTGGGTATTGATGAAGTGATTGCTGAAGTTTTACCAGAGGGTAAAGTTAGTGCGGTTAAAGAGCTGAAAGCAAAATATGGCCATATCGCTTTTGTGGGTGATGGTATTAACGATGCGCCAGCTTTGGCTGAAGCTGATGTGGGACTTGCGATTGGTACAGGTACAGATGTTGCAATTGAATCTGCCGATGTCGTGTTAATGTCAGGGAACTTACAAGGTGTTGCCAATGCGATTGCCTTGTCCAAAGCAACGATTGGTAATATTCATCAGAACTTATTCTGGGCATTTGCCTATAACACCATGTTGATTCCTGTTGCTGCTGGTATATTGTACCCAGCCTATGGAATACTGATGTCCCCAATCTTTGCAGCAGGTGCAATGGCTTTGTCCAGTGTATTTGTACTCGGTAATGCATTACGTTTACGTCGATTCCAGTCACCATCCGTCAGTCAAGGCTAAGGAGGATATGATGAACATTGGTAAAGTCTCTAAAGCTTCAGGAGTTACCGCCAAGATGATTCGTTATTACGAGCAGATTGGCCTGATTCCCGCTGCTGGACGTAATAATGCAGGATATCGCTCTTACTCAGTAAATGATGTTGAACGTTTAAAGTTTATCAAACGAAGTCGTGAACTCGGTTTTTCAGTAGCGGAAATATCAGACCTACTCGATTTATGGAATAACCGCAGTAGACAGAGTGCTGATGTCAAACGCCTGGCTCAGGGTCATATTGAAAAGCTGGAAGAACGTATCAATGACCTACAGCAAATGGCGAATACTCTCAAGGACTTAATCGACTGCTGTGCTGGTGATAATAGACCTGATTGTCCGATTCTTGAAGGTTTGCAAGAGCCCCACAATGATATAAAGGACGTTCACCATCATAATGACCTGCTTTCCGTTTCACCTTTAACCCGAAAGAAATGACAAATAATGGGAGGTTATATTAATATAACCTCCTATGCCATACCTATAAAAATTCTTATAAATCAATATAGCTTATTGACTTCTAATATCAGTTCTTCAAAATCTAATTAATTAACTACATTTATGAATATATATGTCAAAAAGAACAAGAGATAATTTCACCCAAAGAACAATTGATGCACTACGTCGCAGAGTATCAAACTGTTGTTCAAACCCTGAATGCTATGTTCTAACAGTGGAGCCTCAAGCGACTGATCCAACAAAAGTAATTGATACAGGTGTAGCAGCACATATTTGTGCTGCATCTATCGGTGGTCCTCGCTATAAGGCAGAGATGACAACTGAAGAAAGAAAAGACATCAATAATGCAATTTGGCTTTGTGCACATTGCTCTATAAAAATAGATAGGGAACCAGAGGCTTATCCAGCCCCTTTATTGCACCATTGGAAGAAAGAAGCAGAACATAGAATAAAAATTAATTCAAACTCAAGGCTTTATACGCAGAATGAGGCAGACTACAAAGTTCATCGTACCTTATTACAAGGTATAGGAGTAAACCTATCTGATCGAATGCAGACTTCCATCTCAGAAGTAGCAAGAGCTGTAAAATCATATATTCATAAATTAGACCCACGGCTAGATGTGGAATACTCTTTTATCAATGGTTCTAACCACTTTGAGATCAATGTTAAAGAAGATACAGATGATCCTGTTATCATCAACTTTATTCCTATTGATCCATCTGAATATAATGAAAAATTTTCGGACTTAATAGATCATGGCCAAACTCTCTCATGTGATATTGCCAAGGTAACCACCAACTCATTAGGGCTAGACTCAATATTTCCCCAGAACCTAAAGGATGGCATCCTGATTATTGAGCCCAATAATAAAAGAACTGCCATTGTTGAGATACAGGATGAAGAGGGTGAAACGCTTATGAGTTTTGAAGATGAATTGATATTAGGAAAAGAAACCTTTTCCTTTTCCTCCATGAAATATAATCATCTTCTAAGTTTTAAAATCAATAAAATTCCATATTCTGGACAACCTATAAAGGATGGTTTTAATCTGGATTTAAACTTCCAGTTATGGGATAACAAAAACTTATCTAAATTACCTTACTTTGATCAAATTTTTAAATTTTATAAATCATTGTCAAATAGTAAAGAATTCAAAGCAATCATATATATAGATGGTTTAGAAGTATTCTCTTCAAGCACCTCAATTGGAAAAACTTATTTTTCCAGACTATTACCTTTACTATCATATACTTATTATTGCAGACTCATTTGTAATGTTCTTCATATCGAATTACCATTCAAAAGTGACATTACGTTTAGTATTGAAGAATACCGCGATGTTTTTGAAACTGCCAAGGCAATAAAAGCAGTTCAGATCAATAATAAATTTTCTTGTACTTTTACCTTGATTAGGGACTCTCTACTATCTATCAGCACCTTTATGGGAAGTAGTGAGATTATTATCCAACAGAATATAATTATAGAGCTCGACAATGTATTCAAAGAGAATATAAAGAAAGATGTTTTTATAAGACATACATTCACTAATCCAAATTTATCTGTAATTAATAATACTAAATCCAAGAAAAATTATACTTACAAAATCAAAGCAGATAACAAACACCATCTTGGTCGATATAAAAGGATGACCACATTAACTCCAATAACACCTGCAAATGAAAAAGAGGTTATGTCTATATGACCACATATATAACCAATAAAGTAAGAATATATAAGTCAATTACTTAAAGAGTTTTTTAATTAGTACCAAGATATTCTATACACCACTGCCAAATCTTGTTCACAGTAGTATTAGAGTGTGAGGATTTTTTCCGTACAAGATAATAACTTGGTTCAATGGTCATTATTTCCGAAACAACCTGTACCAGTTTTCCTGATTTAATCTCTTCATCTACAAAGGCTCGGCATGCTAACGCAATGCCTTGCCCTGACAAAGCAGCGTCTAATGCCAGAGTGGTTTGACTAAAAACAAGTCCAGATAACTTAACATTTGTATTTAGGAACTTGGGCCAGTTATCGTGAGCATCATGTAGAAGTGGCATTGATATTAATTGTTCAGGCTTTAAAGGAAGAGTTAAATCTTGGACAAGAAAAGGACTTGCCACAACAATCAGTTCCTGACGGAACAATAACTGCGCTTCCAAATTCTCTGGAAATGACTTTTTAGTAAGGCGTACAGCAATATCAACCTGATCCCGATCAAAATCTGATACAGCTTCAGTAGCTAATGTATGCAGCTTGATATCAGGCAATGATGTATGTAGTTTACCTAAAAGAGGGATCAACAACTTGGCAGCAATCGTCGGAGTTACACTAATGGTTACGCTATCAGGTTGATCCAAAATCGATTCCGTTTATTCTGTAAGAATATCAAAGGCATGAGTCATATTGACCAAGTAATTAGCTCCCTCTGGAGTCAAAGCCAGTCCTCTTGGAAGACGCTGAAATAGTGTAACCCCCAGATGTTCCTCCAATGCCCGGACCTGCTGAGCAATCGCACCTTGGGTAACTCCCAGTTCATCCGCAGCAGCACGGAAACTCAACTTCCGTCCTGCCGATTCAAAAGCACGCAAAGCATTTAAAGATGGGAGTTTCCGACGAGATAACATAGAACCAAATAGACAGTAGTTTTTCTACACTCTAATGCGTTTATTAATCGTGTGCAAGTCATTCAACTAGTTGAAATAATGTCCTAATAAAAGCAATTTTTATGCTGAGTCTTCCTTTAGAAAATAAAGTATAGGACTGGAAAATTATCCTGACTGAGGTGTCTGTTATGGCAAATGATCTTATTCAAATTAATACTTTGGCCTGGAAAGAACTTGAATTGGCAACTATCACCCCTGAATCAGGTTTCCGCTATATCAATCTATGCTCGGTAGATAAAGAGGATACGCCACAGGCCAGAATGGTCGTGCTAAGACATGTAAATCAATTAAAACGTATTCTTGAGATCCATACCGATATTCGCAGTCCAAAATGGAATGAACTCTTGGCAAACCCATCTACGACCATTCTGGGGTTTTGCTCAAAGACGCGTTTGCAGCTTCGCCTAAAAGGTATTGCCACACTTCATGCTTCTGGTACTGAAGTTGCTCAACAGGCATGGCAATCATTGAGTATATGGACACAGAGAACCTATACGGGTGGACCACCAGGAGATGAGTGTGCTTTTACCACTGGTTGCCACTCACTTCTAGAAACAGACAGTGATGAAAGACAAGATGGATATTCATGTTTTGGTGTTATTTCTGTCCAGATTGAGATTTTAGACTGGTTTCAATTGCAGCACCAAAACAACCAGCGTGCATATTTCACTTATGACAACGATGGAAATTTGATGAATAGCCATTGGATTAACCCCTAAACTGACTCAATAGGATACAGATAAGATGCTTCGCGCTTATGTCGCACTAGTTCTACTTGGAATCATTTGGGGAACAAATTTTATCTATATGAAATGGGCCACTATCCTTATTTCCCCCTCACAAACCGTATTCCTGCGAGTCCTATTTGGATTTCTTCCTCTTTTAGTGATTGCTATTTATACAAGGGCAATCAATCGCCAGCAATTACGTTATCTCCCTCATTTCACCGTGATGTCAGTATTGGCAACGACACTCTATTATTATGGGTTTGTCGCTGGAACAGCTCTTCTTCCCACCAGTATCGCTGGACTGCTTAGTGGCTCTATTCCCATTTTTACGTTCTTGGCTTCCATCATATTTCTTCGTGAGGAACAACCTACAAAGCGGATGACCCTTGGAATTATACTAGGATTCCTAGGCATCATCTTAAGTGCCAGACCATGGGAAAGCACACAGGAGATCCCTTTGATGGGTATCGTATGGATGATTGTTGGAACACTCAGTGTTGGATGTTCTTTTGTTTATGCCCGATATTTTCTTTCTCCCTTAAACTTACCTCCAGTGGCATTAGCAACATGGCAGTCAGGCATCGCAACACTTACATTGTTGCTTCTAACAGACTTTGACCATATTACTGCGATTACATCGGACATCCATACACTATGGGGGGTGATTATTGGCCTAGGGATGTTGGGAACGGGAGGTGCTTTCTTCATTTATTACTACATCATTCAAAAGCTTGGACCAGTAAAAGCTGCTGGGGCTACATATATTGCCCCAATTGTGGCTGTTATCATTGGCGCTATGATTGGAGAAAGTATAGGAGTAATTGAATTATTGGCATTAGTTTTGATTCTTGGAGGGGTGGTGTTAATTCAACTTCCCAAAAATACTTAAGTTTTAGCTTTTTATTGGAAATAAAAAGCGACTACTTTGAGTCGCTTTATTATTTTGTTCACTCTTAGCGAGGAGGAAAACCAGCCTCTGTTAAAGCCTCAACCACTTGTTGCTGAGTTGCAGTTGTTTCAACTTTCACACTGCGATTTGGAGGATCAGTAATTACCTTTGCATTAGCATCAACTGCTTGAATTGCTCTGGTGACACCACGGGCACAACCGCCACAGGTCATACCTTCAACATGAAATTCCATATTTATCTCCACTATTATTCAAGATTTATTTAATATAAACCTTGCCATAATTGTAAGGTCAAGTCTTACTAAAATTTAATTAAGTAAAAAGTAGTTATTTTGGCCATTTCTGGTGGTAATCATCAATTACATATTCATGAATATGGATTCCATTGACCAGATGTTGTTGCAAATGCTCATGTTCTGGTGGTAAATCATCATGATTATGAGCCAAATACATTTCGTCCTGAGCTGACCATACACGCATCGCAAGTATGAGTGAAATAACGGCAATTACTGCCATAGGTATAAAAGTCTGTAATGTTCCCACATTGGTACTCAACCACCCAACTAATGGATAAGTAATCAACCAGCACGCATGAGAAAACGCAAATTGTGCTGCAAATAAAGCTGTTCTATTTTCACTGGATGCTGATTTACGAATTAATCGCCCTGTTGGTGTTTGAGCCACTGAATAGCCCACACCTAAAATAAACCACAATGCCAATAACCAAGCATAGGAATGAATAAAATAGCCAGAGAACAAGCCAATGGTCAGTATGGTTGTACCTGTTAACATCACGGTTCTATCATTAAATTTATCAAGAACTTTAGGCAATATAAATGCTGAAAGCATAGAACCAAGACCAAATAGACCAAACGCCCAAGTTGTTGCATGTTCTGTCAGTTTAAAGGTTGATTGAACCAGTACCACTGTATTGACAATAACTACAGCACTTGCCGAAGCAATGGCTAGATTTAATGCAAGTAAGGCTTTCAATCGTGGAGTATTAAAATATATTTTTGCCCCCTGTTTGATTCGACTATATATACCTTTAAATTCAGGAATTTTTGCTACAGGTAGTTTTGCACTGACAACAAATAATGCTGAACCAATGAAGCCAATGACTGTACCTAAGAATAAATTGTTATAACTAATAACTGTCAATAACAGCCCTGCTAACATCGGGCTAATTATATTTTCTAAATCATAAGCTAGACGGGACAATGATAAGGCGTTGGTATAATCTTTTTCATCAGGCAATACATCTGGAATCGTTGCCTGAAATGTAGGGGTAAATGCTGCTGATGCGGATTGTAAAATAAAAATTAACAGGTAAATCTGCCAGATTTGGGTTACAAATGGTAAGCAAAGTGCTGTTAATGCCCGAATAATATCTAATCCAACCAAAACCTTTTTTCGGGGTAAACGTTCTGCAAAAGCTGAGGCAACAGGTGCGACGGCAATATAAGCAATCATTTTAATTGCCAGTGCAATACCGAGAACCTGTGCCGCTTTTTCGCCAGCCATATCATACGCAAGTAAAGCCAATGCAATCGTAATTAAGCCAGTACCAATTAATGCAATCACTTGTGCAAGAAATAGATGTCTATATGTTGTGTTTTTTAATACTGTAAACATTTTATCGGCTCTCCTAGTTCACCTGCTTTATCCATAGGACACTTAAGAGCATTGCCCTTAAATGTCCTTAAATAGATTAAAAAATCCGTTTTATTTCACTAAACTGTCCTTCAACTGTTAAAGTTACTGTGACAGATTCTTTGTTACGGTTTCGCCAGAACCAACCATGTTTACCGTCAAATGCAGCCGTTAAAGTCCCTGATTGCTGAGTTTCATTTCGACCTTTGCCATAACCATGATAAAAATCTTTCGGGGCATTCACTGGGTCTCCATGTGTATCAAAATTCAAACCACCACCTGATGTTTTCCAGTCGAAATTAACACTTGCACCTTTAGGCATTGCCAGTTTCACTTCTGTTGCCTGACCAGCCTTGAGGTCAATCGAAATAGATTCTTTGGTCACAGCAGGTATCATTTTGGCTGGTTCACTTTCATTTGAAACCTTTGTATTTGCTTCTGTTTGTCCTAGAGCTTGGGTTGCCTCTGAAACACTAGTATCTTGTCCAGAAATATCAAACTCTTCTGCAAAACCGCCAGTGTTTTCGCCCAATCCCTGTTCAGCTTCTTTGGCTAAAGACTGTTTAATTTCTCCCATCTCAACCAAACCAATGGCTTTTCCTATACCTGTTGGGTCGATACCATATTCAGCGGGCATCACACATGTCACTAATACAACTACCGCACTTATGGCTGCAATTACTGTTGATTTAATCAACTTTTTGGAAGATGGAAGTTGAATATTTTTTGGAATTTCAGTGTTGTACATAATTCAATCCTTATTGTGTGATAAAGCCAGTAAGCTGATAGCCGACCAATAAAAAACCAAGAAACATCAAAAAGACATTACTTTGATAAGCTGTTTTAAAGAAGTAAGGGGTTTTTCGCCACATGGTCATAAATAGCAAAATGATGCACAGTGCCATGAGCTGACCGAGTTCAACACCGACATTAAATGAAATTAAATTTGCCAATAGGCCATCTTTAGGGACTTCATATTCCTGAATTTTGACGGCTAAACCAAAACCATGTATCAGACCAAAAATTAAGGTTGCAATTTTGGTATTGGGTTGATACCCAAACCATCTTTGATAAGCACCCAAATTATCTAAGGCTTTATAAACAATAGAGAAACCAATGATTGCATCAATAATGTAGGCATTCATTGAGATGTTGTAGTACACACCAATCAGCATGGTGATTGAGTGACCAATGGCAAAAAGGCTGACATATAAGCCTATATCTTTTATTCGATATAGGAAGAAAATAATGCCAACGAGAAACAATAGGTGGTCGTATCCCGTGAGCATATGTTTCGCTCCCAAATAGATAAATGGGATGATATGGACACCGTAGATTTCCTGAATGTAACCTTTGTCACCTTCCGAAACACCATGCGCAAATAACATTGGGCTAAACAAGAATAGGCTTAATACTACTATCAGTTTTAAGCGGCTTCTTGATTTCACCCACTGCAAGAAAGAACTTGTCATATAAATTAAACTCCAAAAAATTAAATGATGAATTGATAATTCATTCATTTTTTGGCGGTTTAAAAATGCGACTCATCACTAAAAGGGTATAGTGTTTGATTCTGTCAATAATTTGAGAATTGAAAATCAGTACAATAAAACTAATATTTTGACCAACATCATAACCAACAAAATGTTCATGATAAGTATCTTGGTGGCTATGTATATGCGGTTGATTCACTTCATGTGGATGTGTTTCTGCATAAGGTGCGTTCTGAAATGAACTGATTTCAGTTACATGTGTATTAGAATGCAGGCACAATGCAAGACTAAGGATGCAGACAAGCCACATCATTGTTCCTTTAAACTTTTTATCTTGCACCATGCCTATCATTTCATTTCTTCCCTAAACCTGTTGCTCAGAGAAATTTTCTACTTCTGCTTTACGCTTGGCTCTTTGATTGAACCAGACATACAAGGTAGGCAGAATAATCAATGTAAGTAATGTGGAAGAAATAATCCCGCCAATAACTACAGTTGCGATTGGGCGTTGAACCTCTGAACCAATGCCGACATTTAACGCCATTGGAATAAATCCCAGAGAAGCAACCAGAGCCGTAATTAATACAGGTCTTAATCTTTCTAAAGCACCATGCTTTACCGCATCAACCAAACTTTGACCTTGAGCTTGCAAGCGTTGAATTGCGGTGACTAAGACCAATCCATTTAATACCGCCACACCTGAGAGGGCAATAAAGCCCACAGCAGCAGAGATTGAAAGTGGAATATCCCTTAATGCTAAAGCGATGACACCACCAGTTAATGCAAATGGCACACCAGTAAAGACCAATAAACTATTACGAATATTCCCTAATGCCATGTAAATCATGGTAAAGATTAATAATAGTGCTACAGGTACAATAATCATCAAACGATTAGTAGCAGACTGCATCTGCTCAAATGTACCGCCCCAAGACATCCAGTAACCTTCTGGTAATTTGAATTGGGAATCTACTTTGGCTTGAGCTTCAGCAATATAACTACCCATATCTGTTCCACGTACATTGGCAGTGATGACTATTCGGCGTTTACCATTTTCACGAGAAATCTGGTTTGGACCTTGAATGGTTTTTAACTCAATCAAATCGGACAACAGTACACTTGACCCATCTGGCAAACGCATTGGAATTTGATAGAGTTTTTCCAGATTACTGACCGCACTTTCTTCCATTCTAACGACAATATCGAACTTTCTATCACCCTCAAACATTCTGCCTGCGGTTTGCCCAGTAATCAGACTAGATACTTTATTTTGAACATCTTCAGCATCTAAACCATAATTGGCAATCATGTCCCGCTTAAGTTCAATAGAAACCATTTGTAGACCAGACATTTGTTCAACTTTTAAATCGGCAGTTCCATTAACAGTTTCAAGGATATCTGCGACTTCATTGCCAAGTTCCAACAGTTGTTCCAAATCATCACCTGAAATTTTTACAGCAACATCCGTACGTACACCAGAAATCAACTCATTAAAACGCATCTGAATGGGTTGGGTGAACTCGTAGTTATTGCCATAAACACCTTTTGAAACTCGTTCGATTTCTGCCACGACATCAGCTTTCTCCTTGTTAGGATTCGGCCACTCCCTACGGAGCTTTAACACGACATAGTTATCTGCCACATTAGGTGGCATAGGATCTGTTGCAATTTCGGCTGTTCCAATTTTGGCAAAAATCGATTTCACCTCTGGAATCTTTTGGATTTCTCGTTCAAGTGCATATTGCATTTCGATTGCCTGGCTTAGTGATGTTCCAGGAATACGTAATGCGTGTAATGCCACATCACCCTCATCCAACGATGGAATAAACTCTGAACCAAGACGAGTAGACAAACTGGCAGTAAATACAAAGAAACCTGCTACACAAGCAACCAGTATCAGTCGATGGTTAAGTGACCAGTCCAGAACAGGGTGATAAAACTTTTTAATGCCATGAACAATTTTGGACTCTTCATCTTTTACTTTGCCTGTGGTAACTAATGCAATCATGGCAGGGACAAAAGTAATCGAGAGAATCATCGCTGCAAGTAATGCCATCACCACTGTTGCTGCCATTGGCGTGAACATTTTTCCTTCAACACCTGTCAGCGTCATCACAGGTAGATAAACCAGAATAATGATAAGCTGACCATAAAGAATGGCTTTTCTAGATTCTTTGGTGGCATCAAATACTGTGGCAAATCGTTCCTGTCGAGTTAGTACTCTCCCTAACTCTTTCTGTTTTAAAGCAAGTTTTGCCAGAGATGCTTCGACAATAACCACAGCACCATCAACGATAATCCCGAAGTCCAATGCCCCAAGACTCATTAGATTGGCACTGATTTTCTGATTGACCATGCCTGTAATGGTCATCAACATGGATAATGGAATGACCATTGCTGTAATAAGTGCGGCACGGAAATGCCCAAGAAAGATAAATAGAACCACAATCACAAGGATTGCACCTTCTAACAGATTCTTTTTAACGGTTTCAATTGTTGCATCAACCAGTGTAGTACGGTTATAAACAGCTTTCGCTTCCACACCTTCTGGTAGTGACTTCTGGACTTCCTGTAATTTTTGATCTACAGCATGGGCGACACTACGAGAGTTCTCTCCAATGAGCATGAATGCTGTACCCAATACAATTTCCTGACCATTCTTGGTCGCTGCACCTGTACGCAATTCACTTCCGATAGATACTTCTGCAACATCATTTAAACGCAGGATATAGCCATTACTTGTCGTAATTGGAATACTCTTGATTTGCTCAATTGATGTGATTTGTGAATCTGAACGCAGTAGATATTGCTCACCATTTTTTTCAATATAACCAGAACCTTTGTTCATGCTATTTTTTGAAATAGCTTCAACAATTACCTGTTGGTCTAAGCCGATACTCCGCAAATAAGGATAATTAGGACGTACCACAAATTGTTTTACATAGCCACCAATGGTATTGATTTCATTGACACCCTCAACATTTCGCAGTTGTGGCTTAATCACCCAATCCTGCAATGTCCTTAAATCCGTAGCTGACATTGGATTTGGATTATTGGGTGTATTCTCAACGGTATACATAAAGATTTCGCCAAGTCCTGTAGACACAGGTCCCATTGAAGTGGAAATACTACTTGGCAGACTTGGTACAATACCCTGAAGCCTTTCATTCACCAATTGGCGGGCAAAATAAATATCTGTACCTTCTTTAAAGATAACAGTGACTTGTGATAGTCCATATCTTGACACCGAACGGGTATAGTTAAGATTGGGGATACCTGCTAGGGCTGTTTCAATTGGAAAGGTCACCTGAGTTTCCATTTCCAGTGGTGAGAGTCCCTGAGCCTCGCTGTTAATTTGTACCTGAACATTTGTAATATCAGGGACTGCATCAATCGGCAGTTTGAAATAGTTATAGACACCAAATGCCCCAATAAACAAAAATACAATCAATACGAACCAACGGTTCTTGATTGACAGTTTTACAATCTGGTCAAACATGTTCGCTACTCCTGCTTTTAATGGTCATGAGAAGCGCCAGATTTACCCAGCTCTGCTTTTATGAGATAAGAATTACCTGCTGCATATTTTTGTCCAACTTTTAAACCCGATTTGACCTCAACAAATCCATTGAATTTCTCACCCAACTCAAGTGGACGAACTTCAAAGTCATCACCAACACGAAGAAAAACCACGTCCCAGTCACGATAGGTTTGTAGTGCATCTTCACGCACCACCATCGGTTTCATGGATTGACTTTCAAAGATTTGTGCTGAAATCAACTGACCTGAACGCCAGTTAAACTGATTCGGAATTTCAACAAAGGCTTGAGCAGTACGAGTTTTAGGGTCAATCACATCACTGATATATTTGATGCGCCCCAATGCTTCTTCCGAAGCTGTTGTCTGTGATTGGATGGTGACTTTATTACTTGTTTTCACCACATTCAATTTATCAGCAGGAATATTCACTACTGCTAAAAGTTGTGAAGTGTTGGCAATTTTAAACATCGGAGTAGATGGGTTAACATTTGTGCCAATGGCACTTAGAATTTCCAGCACTGTGCCTGACATCGCGGCACGTACTTCAATCATTCCATTGCCAGAACCACCATAAGAGTTAATGATGTTACTTAACTCATTGACACGAACATGGGCATTATCAAATTCACGTTCGGCATTAATATAGTCAATTTCAGGGGAAACACGTTTCTGCCATAAAGCCCGTTCTTGCTCCATTTTTTTACGTGTAAACTGCAAGGTATCCTGAGCGATAGTACGTTCAGCATTTAGACGAATCACATCCTGACTTTGTACGGTTGCCAATAAGTCACCCTTACTGACCTTATCACCAATCGTACGATAGGTTTTAACCAGTGTGCCACTTGCTTTAGGGGTAATAAAACTCTCAAAATTGTCTGGAAATTTAAGTTCACCTTTAAGCTGTAAGCTATTTTCAAACATCATAGGCTGAACAGTTAATACTTCGAGTCCACTACTTTTTAGACTGGCATCAGGAATATTGGTACGACCCTCTTTGGTGTCCCACCTCCATGTATGCTTTTTACCTTGATATTCCACATTGATCATCATCAAAAATGAATGTGGTTCATAAATCACTTCATTTCCAATCAGATAGTCACTTTCAGGTACAAAGCTAATATTTTGTTCCGCATCAAGACGCTTGATGAAAATATTTGCAGTCAGTTCTTGAGGCTTTAAGGGCTTATCCTTGAAATAGCCATATACACGTAAATGAGGTTCAACACCTTCCTCAAAAATCTTAACTTCCGTAGAGAAATCGCCATCTCGATATAAACGTCCACCATGTTGGCCTTTTTCATCACCTGCAACTGCAACGCTTTCCTCTACCGTTTCACCTGAATTCGCCTTTGGTTTATTACCTGTCTTATACCAAGCAATCGCACACAGGATAATCAGTAATGCAACAACACCTGTTGCAATTAAAGTATTGGTGGTTTTATTCATGTTTGTGTTCCCCCTATTCCTGTTCTAAATTGGTGACGTAGTTTTTCTCAATCTCTGCAATTTGATTTTGCAAAGCCAACCACAGGTCATAACGGGCTAACTGTTTATCCAACCAAATTTGCTTATTACTATTAAATTCCAATAGGGAAGTCTTGCCTGCCTGATAGCCCAGTTCAGCAATACGTAAACTTTCATTGGCTGCGGGTAATACCGTGCTGTCATATTGCTTGATTGCATCAATCAGGTTTGAAATCTCAACCGATTTATTTTCCAATTCAATTTTAGCGTTACGATTTGCCCAGACAGATTGGGTTTCTGCATTGGCTTGGGTAGCTTGAGCAATGGCAATATTGCCTTTATTACGATTGAAGACAGCGAGGGGAATTGAGGTGGAAACTAAAAATACCTTGTCACTGGTTTCCTGATAATTTCGGACACCAACACCCAATGTAATATCAGGTACGGCCTCTCTTTTTGCCAATTCAAGTTGTGTTTTTGCCAACTGTGTTTTTAAGACACTTTCCTGTTCCAATAAACTGACACGATTGGAAAAGTTAATATCTAGAGGCACTTCAATGGCTTGATTTGGCAAATCAGGAAGATACTTAGAGCAGAGGTTTCTCTGATATTGAATCCTCTTTAACTCATTTTGATGACGTAAAGCTGATTCTGCTGACAATGCCGAACTTAACTGGACATCAGAGGGAATCACTCGACCGAATTTTAACTTTTCAGTGAGTACATTGACTTGTCGCTTATACAAACTACTTTCAGTTGAAAAAATTTCAGCACGCTGGGTTGCAACATACCAGTTTGACAGACAAGTCCTTAATTCTGATTTAAGTTCTGCCTGACGTTTTACAATCTCAAACTGATTATTGTTGCCCTGAAATCCTGCCAGTTGTTTACGTAACTGTAACTTATTATTTAAGGGAATATCTTGAGAAAGCCCAATCATGGTAGTAGGGCCATCAAGTTCTTTAAGCTTGGAATTTCCTAAATTATCCAGCTCCATATTAAAAGTTGGATTGTTCAATCGCCCAGCATATTGTTGATTGATATCATACGCAGACTGAGATTGTTGCAAACTCTTGAGAATTACATCATTTGCTAATACCTGTTGTTGTAGTCGGGCATAATCTTGCTCTGCAAAAGCAGGTGCTGCCATGACTACCAAACCACAGGTAAGAAATATCTGATAAATTTTAGACATGACTTTACCTATACAAAAAAAATGAAAAATTATTTTTTGTATAGAAAAATCAATTACGTAAAACGATTAAAGCTTTTGTATAAGTATAAGAGTTACTAATAAAAGATTGCCTTTTCCTAAATCCAAAAGACCTAATAGGTATTTCAAAAAAACTAAGAAAAAGTAGTATAAGAGGTAGGGCAAAGCTCAAGAAGAATACAGGATCAAGAGCAAAATGTTCTTGAATCGTAATAGGCTTAACTGAATGTTGTAAAGCAGATTGATCATAACTTTTCCAATTATGATTTTTTGTATCTTCCTGAGAAATTTGATTATCATGATGAACTAGAGTCCAGTGACTTATATCTCCAGACACAATAGAAATATTTAGATCATGGTGATGGTCTAAATTTTTAGCAATTACAGGCGCCCATGTATAAACACCCGTAGTTGTTATTGAAAACAAAAACAGGACAAATACAAGAATAAGTTTTATGAACTTATTATTTGACATACTGACCAGATTCACCTTTTATCTGTACCAAGAATACTTAATCAAGTTTCAAAAGTAAATGTCTTAAAAACAAACTAGAAACACTTATTCATGATGATCTGAAATATAGTTTACCGTGTATTTGGGGATTTCTACTTCCAAGTTTTCATCTTGGACTTTAACCTGACAAGATAGTCTTGATTCAGCCGTAAGCCCCCAAGCACGATCCAGTAAGTCAGCCTCTACATCATCCATTTCTTCCAGACTATCAAACCCTTTTTTCACGACAACATGACATGTTGTACATGCACCTGATAAATCGCAGGCATGTTCTATGGGAATGCCATGATCCAATAAACTTCGACATAAATTACTTCCACTTTCAATTTCAAGTTCCGCACCCTGTGGACAAATCTTTTCATGCGGAAGAACTATAATTTTTGGCATATAACATAATCCTCAATTCATCAAATTTATAGATAAAACAAGGGGCTTTAAAAAGCCCCTCATTTAAAAGAACATCGAATAGAGAAGTATCTACTTATGTTTACTTAACCATTCATTCATCATCTTGATTTCTGATTCCTGGGCAGAGATAACATCTTCAGCAAGCTGACGCACTTCTGGATCAGAACCGTATTGAAGAACTACTTTAGCCATATCAATTGCACCTTGATGATGGGGAATCATGCCTCTCATGAAATCAACATCAGCATTTCCTGTAAATGGAACCATCATATCTGCGTGCATTTCATCATTGACCTTAATGTATGCTTGAGTTGATGGGCTATCTTCATTTTTGCTGTCAGAATGATTTTTATTTTTTGCCAACCATTCATTCATCATCTTGATTTCTGACTCCTGGGCAGAGATAACATCTTCAGCAAGCTGACGCACTTTTGGATCAGAGCCGTATTGAAGAACTACTTTTGCCATATCAACCGCACCCTGATGGTGAGGAATCATACCCAACATAAAGTCAGTATCTGCATTTCCCGTGAAATCAATACCCATTCCGCTGTGCATACGAGTATTTACTTCCATATAGGCATTTGTAGATGGATTATCTGTTTTAGCTGAACCATTCATATCATGGTGCATTGAATGGCTTTCATGTTTATTCTCACTCATTGAATTATCCTTTGGAGCGTCAGAAGAGGAACACCCCGCACTAAATACAATCGCACCGATCATTAACATTGGAACAAAGCGTTTCATGGAGTTATCCTCTTACTACAATTATGAAAAAATAATGGGTAATAAGCTCGGAAGTTATTCTTTCCTATCAGGTACATCATTACCCTTGATGTAGTAACTCTATTCTTTCCAATTATGGTAAGGTCAACACCTAATCAAATAAAAATAATTAAAAAATAAAACAATTAAAAACAAATACTTAAATACAATTAACTCCGTAGTGAGTCACAATAATCAATAGAATTAAAAAAATCACCTCCAATCACAAATAATATTTTTATATAAATATAAATGTGATATGTGTTTTCATGGTTTCACAATTATTTATTTGATTATTGGATGCACTACAAAAGACTACAAACATTCTCAAACTTTATACTTAAAAATTATCTTACTTCTCATCTTAAATTTGAGCATTTATGACAATAAAACCTTATTTATTAAAACCTTAAAATAATTATTAAGGTATAATTATTTTAACCATAACTACTATTTTTTGAGTTTCACAATGTCTGAAATTGATTTTTATAAAAGATTGAACAGATTAGAGAAAAGACGAAAAGGTACTGACCTTACATACAATGCTTTTGATAGTGTAACAGCAGGCGTAACTTCATTTAATGAGTTTGATGAATTAAAACGTACAATAGAAAAATGGCAGATTGTATCAGACAAACCATCTATCCGTTATGCAGTAGGAGCAATGCAAGAAGTTAGTAAACGTTACACAGAAATCAGTATTGAAACTGCTAAAAGAATTGAAAAACAATTAGAGCCTAGGCTACTAAATAATCATAACATTGTCACAGAATACAGATTACAAGGGTCAGTTCCCCTAAATATTCATATCAAAGGTGTAAGTGATGTTGATTTACTTGTACTTAACAAATCACATTATCGTACAGAGGGTTATTTAGGTACTTTACGTCATGATGATATAAAAATATTAAGAGAACTCAGGAACGCGTGCACTTATGAATTAAGACAAGCATATCCTGCCGTAACAATTGATACTACTGGTGCTAAATCTATAACTTTAACAGGTGGATCACTTCCTCGGGATGTAGATGTTGTACCCTCTCATTGGGTAGAAACATATGAGTACCAACAACAAAAGCACCTTTATTTAAGAGGAGTCAATATTCTAGATAATAAAACTCCTACTACATTGATGAACTTACCTTTCAAGCATATTTTTTATATAGATTACAAATGTAAATACTATGCTGATGGAGGATTGAAAAAATCTATCCGCCTTTGTAAAACAATAAAAGCCGATTTAGTTGAAGAGGGCAAAGTAATTTACTTAAGTAGTTTTGATCTAGCCTCTATTATGTATCATTCCAATCTAGAAAATTTAAAGAAAGGTAGAACAAATGCTTTAGCAATAGTTCTTGAAACAAAAAGATTTTTTGATTATCTGTATCATAACCCAAACTATAGAAATAGCTTATATACACCTGATATGACCAGAAAAATATTTGATAGTTATCAGAAAGAAACCTCTCTCACAACAATGAGCATTGCCTTAGATAAACTCGTTACGGAAATACGTAAAGATTTGGGTTACCTATATGACGAAACCATTGGCTCTTATCCATTAGTTATCTAATTTTTCCCATAACATTGTTCCCATGGTTCTTCGACCAGTAACATTATAATATTTAGCACTGGCACTTTTATTGTCTTTATGAAGTGTCAGCTCTACAAATCCTCGATGGATACGTAACTCTTCATGATCTAAATCTTTTGGTTTGTTTTCATAACTATAAAGAACTTTGTATTCTTCAATTTCGTCATAAATAATTGCAGCAGAAATACTGTCAGATGTGGAAAATTCTGTTTCTAATCTGATTCTTACTTTATCCCAACTTTGTAAAATTGTTACTTTTCCAATCCACTCTCTATTGTGCTTAATCATTTCAGAATTTTCTTCTTGGTAATCAGAGATACCTTTACATGACCATTCTCCCGAAATATCAGGATATTTCAGAATCTTGAAAAATAAACCTGTTTTCCATATCCATTTATCAAATAGAAAATAAAAAGTAAGAAATAATAAAGCAGTGATAGCACTAGAAATGATGACATTCCAATAAGGAGACAATCCACCCAAGAACTTCAGTAAAAAGTAAATCAATATCCAAGATATAAACGTAGCAAGTGAATAAACATATTTCCCTGCATGAGACCTATTGAATCCATTATGAACACAATATTCATGACCTAATTGCCCCATACATACCCTCTGGAAGCCCAAAATTCAGTTTTAACTTTATGTAGCTACATTAGCGTTATATGGTCCAGTTATACAAGCAATTTAGGTATCCAATATTGCTGATCACCAAACCTCACTTCAAAGCCATCATTCAGCCCCCTATAATTAATACTATCCATTTGATTAAAAAAGGATTTATCCAAATTATGAAAATACATCAATCCTAACTTTATCCACTCTAGTTCATTAAAATTTTCCTCTGGGGCTTTCATGATGGCCAACAATTGTTTTTCCAGTTTCTTCATATTACTTTTTTCTGTTATTTTTTCATCTAGTACCCATGACGTATCAAGGTTCGTATCATAATTCTTGTTTAAAAAATTAAGAAAGCCAACAATAGCGCAAGCTTGTCCAGGGGACTTAAATAAGTAATATTTTACATGCCACATTGTTGGTAAATCTAATCGTGATTGACTTACCAACAGCATTAAAGCAGATGCTGGTTTCATGGCTAAACGGGCAGAACGTATACTCGTTTTCCCTAAATCCATTTTATTTATTAAAACCTGATAATAGTTCTGAAGAATTTGGGCTGAAAGCGATGAACCAGGACATGAGTTCGCCAGTTTTCTCAGTTGGTCAAATTCAGAACAGTGGCCTTTAGATTGGGTATCTATATGCAGGTGATGTACTGCAACCAACCACCGGATGGGCAGCTCATATTTGCGTAAACCACTTGTTCTTAGTCTATGTAATAAAGAGTCATTGTCTGGGATCTGATCTCCCCAAAGATCACTGGTCTTTTCAAAAAAATGAATATGTTTACGAATTAGTAATGCAGCCTTATGCGGTCCAACCTCATGATCAAGCCAATTCATATAATCTTTAAAGTAACCTTTGAGGCTTGGATTTACTAATGTATTAACCAGTTCCTTAATCCTATTCCCCAATATTCTTCGCCATGTACATAATTCACAGTATTTCCCATATCCAGCAGGAATCTGTTGCTGGCAAGTTAGACATTGAAGTGGTGGACAGGTCAAACATTTCTTACAAAGCATTTTGCCTGACACAACATCCTGTTCAATCAACCTATATCTTCTACAACTTTGGCATGTCTGGTAATCACGGGTTGCACACTTTGGGCAAACTCTTAAATTATCTCCAAAACGGCTGATACGAGATAAGCGTTGTGATGTCACACCACACCGTTCACAAGCTTGAAACTCTCTAAAATAAACTGAACAACTATTACAAACAGGGCCTTGCTCCGTTATTTTTCCTATAGGGTAATCAATACGCTGACATCTAATGCAAGGTCTATTGGTTTCACATTGTTGGCAAACGGCCAAGTTATCAGCTTTATATAATCTGGAACTTTTACCACACGACGGACAATCCTGTTTTTTAAAAACTCGTACATAGCACTTATGGCAATAGTTACGCTGTTTATAAAGTCGGTGTATCTTTTCAACCGCATCACCACATTCATCACACTGAGGCATGGTGTTGTCCCCCCAAAAGTTACCCTAGTTTTCTTTTTAATCTTAAAAACTTGCGTATTACAGTCTCCTTACTTTTAGGTTTAAAGGTAGCTACCAATGCTCTCTTTGGAGGGTAGTTCCGATAAATCGAGCCTAATTGTTCTTCAACAGGCCTTAATATGGCTGGCAACTGGTTTCTCTTATCCCAAAATGAAGACCTGTTCATATTTAAAGATTTTGCTGTTTCAATAAACTTTTCCTGGGGAATAATGAGTAATTGATAAATACAGGAAAATAGCCGTTCTCTCTCGGTAACTGGAAGTTGGTTAACAGCCAATCCATTCGATATAAGCTCAGGATGGGGCACCTGAATTCTGAGTTGTTCAAGAAAAGCCCATCCTTTTCCATTTACTGAGCCAGCTAAAGCTTTTCTAATAAATTGTGAAAATAACTTAATCACCGTTAACCAATCAGTTACTGAAATCAACTTGTCTTGATAGGTTGCACAGCCTTGTTCCAGGAATTGATCAAAGATTTTTTGGAATGCCAAGGCATGACAATCCACAAGGCTTTTATTAACCTCCAATAGACTTTTTTTACATATTGAACAGCAAGTCATAACCTGATCAGGGGCTTCAAGACGTCTAGGTTGAATAGCATTATGGCAATGAGGACATTGATCATGTAAATGCTGATTATGTTTTATACAACCTGTATGCCAGGCAAAACGCCAAGGCAGACGGAAATAGGCAACATTATCCTCAGATAGACACTCAGGACAATATTGCCAGCCACCTCGATGCTTACGGTTTCTTGTACCTAATACCAAGTACCATGCATCAAGAGTTTGATTATCCAGATTATATTTAATTAAAAAATTGCGAAGCGTAGCAGAATTAAATTGGCTTTCATCAATTTTTGTCGTATTGATCAATACCTGTACTTGCTCTGCACTTAAACCACGATCTACATCTACAGACCAGATTCGCCATTTGGGCCAAAGTACTCCAGTTAAACTTAATGGGTCACAACCACTGTCAAGTGCGGCACGTATCAACCAAGAAGATAATGCCTCATCTTGCTTTAAGTCCGTGGGAATAAACCATGAATGGATTTCTGTTGCACTTATCATACCTAGTCCTCCACATTGCTTATTTCACACTTTCTAGCAAGCTACGGTCGATAAACTCCTGACCAGAAACAACAGCTTTCTTTGCGGCGTCCCGTAAAATCGTTCGCAGATTACCTAAGTTTCCATCTGTAATATCATGCAGATATTTTACTGTTGCTGGTTCAGCCAGTTTTGAAGCCTGTTTGAGGGGAAGAACTTTCTCAAATTTATTTACCATAGCTTGAAAGTCTTTATCTAGTTTCCATAAGGGCAAATTAACCACACGAAAACGGCTGACATGCTGTGGATCAGTACGCAGAACACTAATTGCTTCTTCTGTACCAAACCCAACAATGGGTATCTGTGTTTCATTACACAAATACTTAATCGCATTCATTACTGTTCTTTGCTTAATCGGACTGCCACATAATAGAGAATTCATTTCGTCGATAATGAGGAGCTTTACCTCATAAAGTTTAAGGCAATGGACCACTTGGTAACGTAGCTTCGCAACGGGATCTCTTTCTCGAAAAGGAACCCAGAACTTATCAAGAATAGCCATATACAGAGCTTTTTCATCAGGGGAAACAGGTGCCTGTACAATGATTACAGGTTTTACTGCATTATTTTCTGCATTGACATAACCCTCCCCATACAGCTTAAAGAACTGGTTAATAATTGAGGTTTTACCATTATTTGGCTTACTCAATACCAGTAAGTTGGGCATACGGCTCCGCTTAGGAAGTGTCAGGAATCCTTTCAATTGGTCTAACAAGTCATTGGCTGCTGGATACCCAATCCATCGGTCCTCTTCCAGGAAGTAGAGTCTGTCCTCATTAGACTGTTCCACAATAGGGCGAAACTCTTGAAAAACATGTGAATAGTTACTCATGAAATATCCTCATCATTTTCCAGCTCATCGAGAGGCAATAAACCATATACGTTTTCAAGCTGTTGCTCCAAAATCGTACTCTCTTGTTGAGGTTTTTTGCCCTGAATTGAAGCAGGGTTAACACTCTGTTGATGTTGGGTACTGCGCTGATGTGATCTGCGAGCCCGTCGAGTTTTAGTACTTGCCTCCTGAACACGCTCCCGAAGTTTAGCTAGAGCCTGTCCAAGTTCATGATCTTTTAGATATTCGCCAGTTTCCTTTTTCAGTTCCTGAATCTTTTTGTGTTCCCAAATACTAAATGGTGGAATACTTTGATCCGCTAAAGGAACCTTAAAATAATTTTTGATTTCGGGATCAAAGAACCATATCTCACTAATATTTCTTGGATCACGCCTAAAGATAAATTTACGTTTTTCCTTTTGATTATCAGGGTCTACAGCATTAATCCAACCTCTTAGTACATCAGCATAATAAGCAAGACCATCAATTGTTACACCTGTTGTTTGAATCGTCCTTTCAAAACTTGGTAGAAAATCAAGAAAGAAATTATGATCATTTGCAGGCAATCTAGCAGCCCCAGAACCTAACGTGTTTTTATCACCAAAGATACCTAACTCAAAAGCATGTAGTGGAGAAGTACCTAAAGCAGAGTGTTTCCTTTTGTGGTAAACATTACAGATAAAATCAATCAGCCAGTCCTCAAATTCGGAGAATGTGAAAACTGCTTCCGCATCTGAGTTATAGCCTTTTCTTTCAAAAATATTTGAAAAAGTTGTTCCTGGAACTGCGTGAATATCGGTTGCAAATGTTCCCATCAAACGTTCAATGTGCCCGCCAAAACGTGGTTTTTTAACTGGTCGGTATTCCAGACGAATATCATGTGCCATACAAGCATTTCTGAAAGTTTCTGAGTGAAACTCAGGTCCATTATCGACATGAATGGTGTTCATAATTCCCCAGACAGGCCATTCAGCTTGAATCTTGCGCGAAGCTAGCCATTTCTCTTTGGGCAGTACAGCTTGAGAAACGCTCATTGCAATAGACATAACAGAGGGGGCATCTAATGATAAGTAATATCCCACAACTACCCTTGAACGCACATCAATTGCCAACGTAAGAAAAGGTCGTCCTATAGGACACCTGCTAAAATCATCAACCAGAATAAGATCAACAGGCGTATGGTCAATCTGTACGACGGCAAGTGGATAATCAGCATGAGGGAATTTCCCTGCGGCAGGTGTAAATTTGTTATCGGCCTTTTCCTTATGTCCCCTCTTACGAAGAGAGTCTCTCTGGCTAATCGCTGCAATACGATTTCTTACTGTATTGGCATGAGGCACCTCTAGGATATGGTATTCATGACATAAGCGTTTCACTTCAAGTACAACTTTTTGAACACTTATTCTTTGATTAGTTAGGTATAAATCCTTGATGGCTTTTTCAATGATTGCTTCAGCATGTTTATTAATTATCTTCTTGCCTTGTGGCAATCCCTCTTTTCTGGGCCGCAATCCATCAATAGTTCCATATGCCTTATAGATTTTTAACCATCTATAGATAGTGGCTGGATTAATATCATGTTCTTGGGCTCGTAACTCTACTTCCTTACGACCACTCACGCCTCCCTCAATGAAAGGACGGATGATGTTGAAACGTCTTTCAGCCTCAATCCAGTCTTTATCAGCGATGAGCTCTAGATCTTCATGCTGTTCCACAGCTATTGACGGCCTTAATTCACTGATAGCCGCAATATTTTTCCTACCTGTATTATTGTTTTCAACAAAAACTGATTTCAGGTCAATGACTTCAATAATCGTATGAGGAATCCCTTTTATCTGAACAGGTTCCCCAGCAGCTATTTTGATATTCACACGTCTATCATTCATGACAAACTCCCACTTACCCAGAGTTCAGTAGATGGCTGTAAAGGTGCACTTAAATCGCAAACCAGATAACCATGAGCAACTAAATACCAGATTTGACTAATTCCATTTGCTCGGTCCCATTTGCCAAGAAAATGTCTGGCTAATAGAGTCTCAAAAGTTACTACTTCTCGATCTCTCACATAATCCAATAAGTGCTTTGAATCAGCAGGGGGAAATTCCATCTTTCGGTACTTTTGTAAAAACATGGCATTCGACCATAACTGGTCCCGAATACGACCCTCATGTGCAATATGAAATTTCCAACCCTCTTCTTTGCATACCCTCATGGCAGCACGATATCTAGCTTTCCATAGATGTAAATTAAGTTGCAATTCATCTGTAGGTTTTACTTCAACCAGTTTAGGTGCAATAAATGGAAGAAAATCATCATGCTTATAAGTTACCAGGTAGTCAGGGGTGTAAACTCGTTTCTGCCCATTATCAAAATACTCAATCGTAAAGGGTTGAGATTCAACAGCAAGAACATTAGGGTCAACCTCTAATCGAATGAGAAAATCGCGTTCCAGTGTTGATTCAAAGGCCACTGCCGAATCTTTTTTAAAAGGGTATAAACCAGATACACTAATCCGTGTATTACCAATTTTTCTTCGAGCTGGTACGATGTTAACGGTGTCGCATGATTGATTGTTCATTCTGGGTTCCGTTGCATAGTTCTTTATAAAATTTGTCGCATAGTTATTTGTAAAAGGCAGTCTAAGTCATTGACCCTAGCTCATATTGTCGCATAGTTCTTTGGAAATGACAGCGGTTCACAACCTAAACCAGGCGAAATTACACTTGCACACTTAGGCGTATTATTTTTAGATGAATTACCTGAATTTGACCGCAAAGTTTTGGAGGTTCTCAGACAACCGCTAGAGTCGAAAGAGATCGTCATCTCCCGTGCGGCAAGACAAATGACATTTCCAGCGAATTTTCAATTTATTGCAGCAATGAATCCATGTCCTTGTGGTTACGCATTTAACCAAGATAGCCGCTGCCAGTGCTCAGCAGAAAATATTCAGCGCTATCAAAACCGTATCTCAGGTCCATTACTAGATCGTATTGATTTACATATTGATGTGCCACCTTTGCAGACCAAAGAACTACAAGATCAAAGTCCGACAGAAAGTTCTACAATTGTGCGGCAACGCGTGATGAAAGCTTATGATAAACAAATGTTAAGACAGCACTGTTTGAATCAGGCACTTTCTCCAAATTTGCTAGAACAATATGCTCAATTAGATGAAAATTCAGCCAAAATCATCGAAATGGCTCAACAGCGACTTAATCTCTCAGCACGCGCCTATCATCGGGTGTTACGTGTGGCACGCACCATTGCGGATTTGGCAGAAAGTGAAATTATCTCAAGCTCGCACCTGACTGAAGCACTGTCTTATCGGGGTCATTCAACTTAAAACCAGACCATAAAAAAAGCGACCTTATAGGTCGCTTTGGTTTTTATTGTTCTTAGAAAGCGTAACCTAAACCCAAAACAACTTTATTTTTTTGCTTTGTTTCATCACGAGTATAGCCACCGAAGATATAGTCTAGACTCCAAGTTGCACCAGTATTACCTAAAAGATGTGACAGTCCAAGAGTTGCGTGACGGAAAGCAAAATCAGTTTTGGTGACATCTCCTGCTTTAGCTTGGTAAGCTAAATACTCATCATCATCACCATAATAATAAGCCGCAACTTGTGCTTTACCTGTAAATCCGCCAGCTAATTTAGGTGCATAAGTTGCCAAGAAATAGGTGTCACCTTTATTACCAAAAGTCACATTATTTAATAATGTCTGAGCAGTAATATTAAAGTCTTTGTAGCTCAGTCCGACAATTGTTTCATAACCCGTTGATTCCCAGCCTGGATAGTAATAATAAACAGTCCCACCAATTTGATAGCCCAAATCTTTTGTGATTTTTCCTTTGTATCCTGCATACAAATCATTTTCAAATGACTTCTTCTCTTCTTTTACATAAGTCGGTGATGTATTAAAATCTGCATATGCAGCAGTTAAGGTCGAAAACCAGTATCCTAAATAGAATCCACTATCATGTGTATAATCAAGCCCACCTTGTACTGCAGGTGTATCACTTTCAGGTGAATTTGTCATACCACGTAGATTATAACTAGATACTACGTTTACATTGCCTGTAATCGTTCCTGGAAATGGTAGCTTTGTTTCTTCAGCCAAACTTAAAGTTGATGCTGTAAATACCATCGCTAGAACTGTAGCTTTGCATGCAAATTTCATCATATTGATTTCCCCCATGATTTAGATATTCAACTGATTTATGTTCTAAATTGCATCATGATGAAATTTGCAAATGCTGTGCCAAAAGTAAAAATTAAATTAAAATTAAATATAAATTATTGATTATAATTATATTTTAAATATATTTATTTTATTTTTCTATTAATCAATCAACCGCTCAGGATTAAAATGTGATAATAAAATGCATCTTTAAATATAGAGACGCACATAATTAGCACCTATTTTTAATATGAAATTTTCGTTTTTCTTTTCTAAGAATGAATAAAAAAAGCCAGCAATTTGCTGGCTTTTTAAAGGTTTATAAATGTTTTTTAAATTAGAATGTTTTAGTCAAACTAAATAAAACACCCGTATCATAAGGTTTTTTAGCATTATCGCTCATACCTGAAGTACTTACATTTGTTCCAACAACATCAACTTCAGCGAGGATACCTAAGAAGTTATAATTTACACCAACTTTATAGTCGATATAATTATCATCTTTTCCAGGACCACCAGCAACAACACTTAAAGCGTCTTTATTTTTTAATTTATTATACCCTACAGATGCTAAACCTGTTAAACCTGTGCTTGCAATTGGTGCTGAGTAACCTAAGTTAAAATACCAAAAATCATCAGTTCTACCCCAGTAATCAGGTGAATAATTCACGCCTACACTTAGAGCATCACCTGCTAATAATGTTTCAGGGAAAGTCAGCTTACCAAATACTTCTGTAAAAGCTAAACCTTTCTTACCATTATATCCATTTACAGCATTAGATTTAGAACCTATATATCCATAATGAATTACACCTACATCGTAGGTTGGTTTAATTTTATCTGTTAAGGCAAAACTATTAGTAAAACCTAATGTAGCGTCAGTTTCAGTTGAAACACCAGGAATACCGAAATCTACACTTGAACCCCAAAGTGCTAAATACGCACCTGAAGTATGTGAAAATGTAAATCCACCTTGAATCGCAGGATTATTCGAAGATTGTGTCACACCACGAAAACGATAATCTGTTACAGCTGAAACATTGCCCGATGCAGTAATACCATATAATGAAGGTTTATCTTCTGCCATAGCAAAAGTCGAAGTCAAAGCAAAAATACCTAACGCGATCGCTTTACATGCAAATTTCATCATATTGATCTCCCCCATGATGGATATTCGACTGATTTATGTTTTAAGTTGCATCATTTTGTAATTAGCAATTGCTGTGCCAACTTTTAGAAATGCTTGCTAAATCTAGCTTCTGTTCAGTAAGAGTGCTATCGACGCCATTTGGCTGTGCTGAAATATTATTTTTTCTTTAATAAGGTTCATTTTTCTGAACCATTAAGAAGCACTGCCATTGTTGTGCCTAAAAAATGCACAAAAATAATGCAATTCAATTTAATAAAAAGTGCTGTTCTCCTTAAATAACAATCAAATATGTTGATATAGCCTAAATCGCCCCCTAAAAGTGCACAGATAAAACTTAAATCTTCCTGAAAATAATGGTGTGTTTTTGTACAGCGAAAAATGTCATTCGTCGGGATGTAATTTTTTGTAAATCAGCCGAATAGCTTTTGATCAAAGAAAAAAATAAATCATTAAAATAAAAGAGAAAAAACGGAAACAAATCACATATTTTTAATGTATTTAACCAAAAAATAATCAATATATTTTACGATTAAAATAAAACAATATATTAATAAAAATCAATATATTAATTTAAATATGATTTAATTTTAAACGATAATTAAATCATAAAATGTTAGCTGAATTTTGTGTAAAAATGATTAAAATAATTTAATAAAAATCTATCTTTTTTATGTATAACTTATACAATTGGCCAAAATTTCGATTCTGACCGAAATTGATCTTATTTATTATGAGGCTACCTATGCCAAAGGCAAAAAAACTAACATTAGCGGTTTTGATTAATGCCGCATTGATCTCCTCAACATACGCAAGCGAACAAAGCGAAGCAAAAGGTTTTGTTGAAGATGCAAATGGTTCAGTATTGTTCCGCACAGGCTTTTTAAATCGTGATAAAAAAGACGGTTTAACAAATGATACAAGCTCAACAGCGCAAACTGCCATTTTTGATCTTCAATCAGGCTTTACAAAGGGTGTTGTTGGCTTTGGTGTTGGCGTAGTAGGTGATGCATCTTTCAAGCTTGGTGCGAATAAGAATACAGGTAATCAAATGATTCCTGTAGATGATCGTGAATTTGCTTATGATCATTGGGCTCGTGGTGGTGCCAATGTGAAAGCACGTATTTCCAACACAACCGTGACTTATGGTACACAGGTGTCAACACTTCCTGTCATGGCAAGTAATCAAGCCCGTTTAGTGCCTGAGTATTACACAGGTGTTTTCATTGAAAGTAATGAAATTCCGAATCTAAATGTGGTTGCAGGTAAATTCACAAAAAACCAAATGTCAAACCAAATTAGTACCGATAAAGATGTGACAGGTCAAGGGCTTGATCGTGCAGTAGTTTGGGGTGCTAAATATAAATTTAATGATCAACTCAATTCATCGTATTATGGCTTAGATGTTCAAGATAAGTTAGAACGTCATTATGCCAATGTAAACTTTACCCAAAGCTTAAAAGACAAGAGTACCTTAACACTTGATGCCATGGGTTATCATACAAAATGGGATAAAGATGCACTCACTGATTCACATACCACAGATGATCTAGCAAACCGTAAAAACTCGATTTGGGCTGTTTCAGTGGGCTATGGCAAAGATGTACATAATGTCATGCTTTCTTATCAAGATAACACAGGTAATACTGGATATGACTATGGCTATAATGCTGATGGTTTACAAAGTATCTATGTCCCTAATTCCTATTTAGGTGACTTTAATGGTAATGATGAAAAATCTGTCGGGCTACAATATAACTACAACTTTAAAAATCACGGTTTACCTGGTCTAAACTGGACAACTGCATTTGTTTATGGTTGGGATATTGATATCGCTAAAAAAACAGATCGCTCAAAAATCATTGACCAAGCCGAAGAACATGAGTTCTTTAACCAAGTCAAATATACAGTTCAAACAGGTGCATTGAAAGATGCAAGCCTACGTGTTCGCTATTCTTACTTACGTTCAAGTGATACCTATAATAATGTTTCTGATGAATATGTCAGCAATGTCATTGGCTCAACCAATGAATGGCGTTTGTTCCTTGATATTCCTGTGAAACTGTTCTAATTCACAGCTTTATTTAAGTCATAAAGAAACCTCCATTCAATTGAATGGAGGTTTCTTTATCAGCTAGACTTTAAATCATAAAATCTAGCTGAATCTACTCAGAAAATTACTTCTTAGCAGCTTCGATTGCTTTCAATACTTCAGCTTTTGCAACGTCAGCACCTTCCCACCCGCTGATTTTTACCCATTTACCTGGCTCTAAATCTTTATAGTGAGCAAAGAAGTGCTCAACTTGGCTAATCAATAAAGGTGGAAGATCTGTATATTCTTTCACATCTTTATAGAGAGGAGATAACTTCTCATGTGGAACTGCGATGAGTTTCGCATCGATACCACCATCATCTTCCATTTTTAATTTACCCACTGGGCGGCAACGGATGACTGAACCCGCAGCAACAGGATGTGGAGTTACAACAAGTACGTCTAATGGGTCGCCATCTTCAGATAATGTATTTGGTACATAACCATAGTTAGCTGGGTAGAACATTGCTGTACCCATAAAACGGTCTACAAATAACGCATCAGAATCTTTATCGATTTCGTATTTGATTGGCGCTGCATTTGCAGGAATCTCAATGATGACATAGATGTCATTTGGTGCGTCTTTACCCGCAGGAATATTGCTATAACTCATATCAACACTCGTTTATCTTGTGAACTTAGATGTAAATCCGACAGATTATAGCGTGAATACCATAAAAATGATGCTAGATATGCTGAGCGTTAATGAATTTTATACTCAACATCGATTTAGGTCAGTTTAATCGTAATCACAAACAGTAAAATTGGACAAAATATTGAAAAAAACCAAATAATCGAACGTAAAGTAGCTAGATTCGCTAAATAACAGATGCCATAAATAATGCGAAATACAATATACGCCCAGCCTAAGCTCAGAATAAATTTCTCAGGCACAACCATATATTCAGCCATTAAAATTGCAGCGATAAATAAGGGTAAACTTTCAAAACTATTCTGTTGTACTGCATTGGCTCTTGCAGCTAGACCTGTCGTTTTCGCCAAAAAATCACGCGGATTCTGATTATCCTTTGCTTGGAAGCCACCTTTTGCTTTTGCAATTAAGGTAAAAACATATGGCAATAAACACGCAACGATAAGAATCAATATAATGCCGCTAATACCTTGCATGCTAATATCCATCATTTGAAGTTCTTGTGATCATGCTATCATAACTTATAATTTATCAAACTTTCATTTGTGCTTGTTCAGCAAGCACTGCTTTTATATATTCTGCTAGTTTTAAAAGTAGTTTTCTTTGATTCAATCTCAAGGTCATGTTATGCCAGCTCAAGATCAAAACAAATTGTTTGATGTTCTTGCTCAACAACGACAGCATCAGCTTTTAGTTGACCGCGTTCTCAAAGTAGTGTTGCCCATCATCGCATTTCTACTCAGCGTGATTTGTGCAAACCTCAATTGGCAATCAACTTTGGGGACTTTCGCGATTCTCACACTTGCATTTTATGCGGTTGGAATTAAAAGGCTCACACTTTGGCATTGGCTAACGATAGTTGTTCTCTACGTTTTTGCGGACAATTACTTCAGCTTTAATGGAATTGACCCAATTCGGTTACGTTTTCAACTTGCGACCATGCTTGTATTTGTCGGCATTGTCGGTATTGGACGGCCTTATATTGATCGTTGGTTGATGAAATCAAATAATACTCAATAAGCCCAAATAAAAAAAACGCCACAATTGTGGCGTTTTTTTATTTCCAATAGCTCCCTTATTTTAAACGGAGGCTAAGTGGGATTCTTAAGCTGGTTTACGTAAATCTTTACGTAAGATCTTACCTACGTTCGATTTTGGTAGATCATCCATAAACTCAACATAACGTGGGCATTTATAGCCTGTTAAGTTTTGTTTTGCATAAGCAATAATTTCTTCAGTTGTTAATGAAGGATCTTTTTTCACGATGAATAATTTAGGCACTTCACCTGATTTTTCATCTGGCACACCAATCGCAGCAACTTCCAATACTTTTGGATGCTTCGCAATCACTTCTTCAATTTCACTCGGGTAAACGTTAAAGCCTGAAACCAAGATCATATCTTTTTTACGGTCTACAATTTTGAAATAACCGCGTGAATCCATGACACCAACATCACCCGTACGGAAGAAACCGTCTTTGGTCATGACTTTCTCAGTTTCATCAGGACGATTCCAGTAGCCTTTCATTACCTGTGGGCCACGAATCGAAATTTCACCCTGCTCACCAAATGCCACTTCATTACCATCATCATCAAGTAAAGCAACTTCAGTCAATGGTAATGGGATACCAATCGTACCACTAAACTCTGTTGTTGCAGGCGGGTTTGCAGTCGCCACTGGCGATGTTTCAGATAAACCATAACCTTCGATAATGATCGTACCTGTTACTTTCTGCCAAGCAGCAGCCGTAGATGGTAATACAGCCATACCACCACCCATTGCCATCTTCAATTTGCTATGGTCAAGCTGTTTGAATTCTTCGTTGTTCACTAAGGCATTAAACAAGGTGTTTACTGCTGGGAAGAAAGAAGGTTGGTATTTACGTAATTCGCCAACGACTGCTGGTAGGTCACGTGGGTTCGGAATCAAGATATTCGCTTGACCTTTATACATACCGTAAAGCGCGCACACCATGAATGCAAAGATGTGATAAAGCGGTAACGCACACACGATACGATCATCTTTAGAACCGTCACCTGTGCCAAATTTACTTGAGAAAATACCATCACATTGTAATAGGTTAGAAACCAAGTTACGGTGTGTTAACTCAGCACCTTTAGAAACACCTGTCGTACCACCTGTATATTGCAGTACAGCAGTATCGCTTAAGGTCAAACTTGGGCGTTTATAATTGCTTGGATTTGCTTTACCTAACGCTGCATTAAATTTAACGTGGCCAGGAATATTCCATGCTGGAATTTGCTTACGTACTTTACGTAAAACGAAGTTTACAATCGTACCTTTCAGTGTACCGAGCATGTCACCGACAGAAGCAACCACAACATGCTTCACTGGTGTTTTACCAATAATGCTTTGATAAACACTAGCAAAGTTTTCGATGATTACAAGAGCTTCTGCCCCAGAGTCATTTAACTGATGCTCAAGCTCACGTGAAGTATAAAGTGGGTTTACATTGACCAATACTAAACCTGCACGGAATACACCTAGAGCAACTACTGGATACTGGAATACGTTCGGCATCATCACCGCAACGCGCGATCCTTTTTTCAAGCCCAGACCTTGCAGGTAGGTGGCAAATTTACGGCTGGCGACTTCTAATTCATTATACGTTAAAACTTTATCCATGAAGATAAAGGCATCACGTGAACCAAATTTTTGGAAATTGCGTTCAAAAATATCAACAAGTGAGGTGTTTTCAGCAGGCAGCGCAACTGTTTCTGGGATTCCTGTCTTTTGGTATTCTGCAAACCAAATCTTTTCCATAATGCCATTATCTCCGAGTAGTAATCCTTAAAAATGTAACGACGTTACTTTCCATGACAAAACTTTTTTTTAACTTTTGGAATTGCCCTGTCAATCTATTCAAATAATATGAATACCTTGTCATATATAACGTATTTTTATCACAGAATACTAGCCTTATCTCTGAATGAGGAGTCTATTTGCTTTTTGATATCCCCGTGGTAAAAGTTGCCCCTTTGTTGCTCTTTTTCCTATATATTTTTGGAGATCGTCCCCTTTCAGTTTTAGGTGTTGTTGTCCTGCAGCGACTTGGATTATTTCATCTAAATTAAGTGTTGTCATGGATAAAATTTGCTCTTTTTCATCAAGTTGTATCAACTTGTTACCTTTACCTTTATTCAGAACAGGTAATTCAGCCAAATCTATGATCAATAAGCGCCCTGATGAACTGAGAATTGCAACATGTGTGGCTTGTTGAATTGGCAATAAAGGTAAAGCGGTTGCATTGTCTGCAACTGTCAAAAAGGCTTTACCTGCTTTCGCATTGGTATCTAACTGCGCCGCTTGCGTTTTAAATCCATATCCGTTTGAACTGACAGCAAGTAACTCATTACTGTCCTCATCAACAAATACTTGAATAAATGACACGCCGCTGGCTGGTGCAAGCTTTGAGCTCAATGGCTCGCCTAAACCACGTGCAGAAGGGAGACTACTAATCGGCAGCGCATAACTCCGCCCTGTTTCATCTAAAAAGTAGACTCTCTGATTGGTTTTCCCAACTGCATGACTCAAATATTGATCACCTGCACGGAAATTTAGATTTGCTGCATCAACGTCACCACCTTTAGCGGCTCTCACCCAGCCTGCTTCTGACAAGACCACAGTTACTGTTTCCGCAGGCATTAAATCTTGCTCTTTGATTTGTACCGCATCTGCACGTGTCACAATCGGTGAACGACGATCATCACCGAACTTTTTCGCGTCTTCTTTTAACTCACCAATAATTAAATTCTTCAATGATTCAGGATTTGCAAGTTGCTCGCGAATAATCGCTGCTTTTGCTTCCAGTTCTTCTTGTTCACGGCGGATTTCCATTTCTTCAAGTTTAGCCAAATGACGAAGCTTGAGCTCCAAAATTGCCTCAGCCTGAATATCATCAATCCCAAAGTGCTGCATCAAAACAGGTTTTGGTTGATCTTCTTCACGAATAATCCGAATCACGGTATCAATATCTAAATAAGCAATTAAAAGGCCTGCCAAGATATGCAAACGCTTTTCGATTTTAGTTAAATGGTATTGTAGACGTCGTGTTACGGTTTGCTTACGAATCTCAATCCATTCCAACAAAATACGGCGAATCGATTTGACTTGAGGACGACCATCTGCACCAATCATATTCAAATTAACGCGATAGCTTGATTCTAAATCAGTGGTCGCAAATAAATGGCTCATCACCGTTTCAGCATCTACACGATTAGAACGCAATACAATGACTAAGCGTGTTGGATTTTTATGATCTGACTCATCCCGAACATCACTGACCAATGGCAGTTTCTTGGCAATCATCTGATCGGCGATTTGGGTGATCACCTTTGAGCCTGAGACCTGATAAGGCAGTTCAGTAATCACAATCTCATTTTTTTCGACCGTATACACTGCACGCGCACGATAGCTACCACGCCCTGTAGTTTGGATTTTCAGTAATTCTTCTGGTGGCGTAATAATTTCAGCTTTGGTCGGTAAATCGGGTGCTGGAATATATTCTGCTAATTTTTCATCAGTGGTTTCAGGGTTACGAATCAGCGCAATGGTGCCTTTAACGACTTCACGTAAATTATGTGGTGGAATATCAGTTGCCATCCCTACCGCAATACCCGTAGTACCGTTCAGTAGGATATTGGGAATCCTTGCAGGCAAAGTAATCGGTTCTTTCATCGAACCATCAAAGTTATCTTGCCATTCACTCGTTCCTTGCCCAAGCTCACTCAGTAATAATTCACTATAAGCAGACAATTTGGCTTCGGTATAACGCATTGCAGCAAATGATTTCGGATCATCAGGTGAACCCCAGTTGCCTTGACCTTCAATCAATGGATAACGGTAGCTGAATGGCTGTGCCATCAACACCATTGCCTCATAGCAGGCTGAGTCACCATGTGGATGGTATTTACCCAATACATCGCCAACAGTACGGGCTGACTTCTTCGGCTTGCCTGTTGACTTCAAGCCCAGCTCACTCATTGCATAAACAATACGGCGCTGTACGGGTTTCAGGCCATCACTGATATGCGGCAATGCACGATCCATAATCACGTACATGGCATAATTTAAGTAAGCTTGTTCTGTGAATTCGGCTACGGAGCGGTTTTCGGTTGCATGATGTGCAAGGCTCGTCATTTCAGCAAGTCATCCAAAATCATTGTTATCGTCAATGTTTTGTATGCTATGTGGATGAATGCCTTGTGACAAGCCCTTGTTGTTGTTTAAACGTCAAATGGTGTCTTATCAATGCTCATCTGTTGAAGAAGCAGACTCAGCATCATCTTCTTTATAAATAAATTTCGGCATTTCCAAACCAAAATAAATTGCGATTACACGCAAGGTAAAACCAAATACTAAAGTAAAAATCACAGTCAAATCATGAGGTAAACCAATTTCCAAACACACCCAATAGCAGATGACTGCAACAAATGAGATACTGGCGTACAACTCACGGCGGAACACTAAAGGCACATCATTACAAAGAATATCTCGTAGGATACCGCCTGAAACGCCCGTTAACACACCTGCCACGGCAGAAACTACAAAACCGTGACCCATCGATAATGCAATTTGACAGCCAATAATCGTGAAACCAATTAAGCCCATAGCGTCAAGCAATAGAAACACGCTACGTAAATGTTTCATCCATTTGGCGATAATAATGGTGACAAACGCTGCACAACAAGTCAGAACCAAATATTCAGGATGTTTGACCCACGTTAAAGGATAATGGCCTAGTAAAACATCTCGAACTGAACCACCACCTAAAGCAGTCACACAAGCAATCAGTGTTACCCCAAACCAGTCCATACTACGTCGTCCTGCTGATAACGCCCCTGTCATCGCTTCCGCAGTAATAGCAATAATATAAATCACGGTGAGTAACATCTGCCGACATCCCTAAATCAGGCATCAAAGTGTGCGCTATTTTAAGGCAAACTTAGATGAATTGCGCACAACATTGTTTAAATTTTTTCCCTGAACCGCAAATACAGGGTTGTTTCATGGTGATTTGCAGATCCAAGGTTGGATCAAGAAAATACCAGTGCTGCTGATGCAAAACAAAATGTGAAATTTCATGATGAATATGCGCCTGTTTGTCACCCTGATTTTTATCACAATAATGAGCTTTGAACTCGACCAAGGCATGGGTTTTATCCAGTTTTGGCTGGTGCTGCACGACTTCTAATTTTAGCCACTGATTGGATTGACTCCAATCTGCAATCGCATCTCGATCCAAAGCGGCTTGCTGCCCCAAAGCAGTAGTTTCCAAAATATAATCAATCTGTTGTAAAGCAAAAGCACTGTAACGCGAACGCATTAATTGCTCTGCATTTTGAGCAAATTGTTGTTTCAAATGCAAAGGTTGGCAACATGTTACATATAGCCCACTTCCACATGGGCAATTCTCTGTCAATGTCATTTCAATACTCAAATAAAAATAGCCTTGAGCAAAACGACCGTAATCACGATCGTAAAACTCAGAGGCTATTTAAAACAAACTTAATTATGTATCGGCTAACTTTTCTTTGGCAATAATACGCACTTTTTCAATTTTGTGCCCATCCATTGTAACAACTTCAAAGCGATAGCCATCAGCTTCAACCATTTCCCCATTTTCAGGTAAACGACCTAAATGGAATAACACATAACCAGATAAAGTTGAATATTCTTCACTTTCATCAACCAGATCCTTACCTAATAACAGTGATACATGGCGAATGTCCGTTGAACCTTCTAATAACATTGAACCATCATCCAAACTGGCAGCCACGGCTTCCAATTCGTCTTCATCAGGGAACTCACCTGCGATCGCCTCTAATACATCTATCGGCGTTGCAATTCCCTCGATAGAACCGTATTCATTTAAAACGATGGCAATTTGTAATGGAGCCTGACGTAACTGCTCCATCACCATTAATACTTGTGCATTTTCATGCACAATCACAGGCTCACGTAAGTGTTTACTGAAATCAATTGCACCTGTTTCAATATATTCATTCAACACTTTATGCGTTAAAACAACACCTTCAATATTGTCTAACTCACCACGCGCAATAATCAACCGCGAATGGGTCATTGCCATTAAACGTTCTTTCAATTCTGCCGGATCAGCGTCTAAATCTAACCATTCTAATTCAGGACGTGGTGTCATCACAGATTTCACAGGACGTTCAGATAAGCCTAAAACACCCTGTACCAATACGCTGTGATAGACGCCATTATCTTCGTCAAAAACTTCTTTGGCATAGGCTTGAGTCGCTAAAACATCTTCGGCTTCTTTATTTTGGCCTTCACTACCATTACCTTTACTGCCCAACATGCGTAATACCGCAGAAGCTGTGCGATAACGTAAATCAGTCGTCGTCACCAATTTCTCTTGATTACGGCGCATGGTCTGATTCACGATTTCGACTAAGACAGAGAAACCAATCGCAGCGTACAAGTAACCTTTTGGAATATGGAAACCAAAGCCCTCAACCACTAACGAGAAACCGATCATCATCAGGAAGCCAAGACACAGAATCACGACCGTTGGATGCTTATTCACAAAATCCATCAGCGGTTTGGATGCCCAAAGCATAATACCAACAGCAATAATCATTGCCAGCATCATGACACTTTGATGCTTCACCATACCAACTGCAGTAATCACACTGTCTAAAGAAAAGACGGCATCTAAAACGACAATCTGAACAATCACCATCCAAAAAGTCGCATGTACAGGATTTTCTTCTTTCAGTGTTTGGTGACCCTCGATTCGTTCATGTAACTCCATCGTACCTTTGAAGAGTAAGAACACACCACCAAACAGCAAAATCAGGTCCCGACCAGAAAAGGCATGGTCAAAAATATGGAACAGTGGTTCAGTTAGAGTCACAACCCATGCAATTGCAGCAAGCAATCCTAGACGCATGATTAAGGCGAGAATCAAACCAACTCTACGAGCAGCATTACGTTGTTCTGGTGGTAGTTTTTCTGCCAAGATTGCAATAAATACTAGGTTATCAATGCCTAGTACGATTTCAAGCACCACCAATGTGGCTAAGCCAACCCATGCAGCAGGATCAGACATCCATTCAAAAATCATTGATGTGACTCCTCTGCAAAATCAGCAATATCGTTATGTAGTTGAAATTTTAAAAGGTCGGCACAAATAGCCAAAACATTTTTTTTAGGAAATAAGAACAAAGCGGAGCGACAACAACCACTACTCATAGAGGTACATAAATTAATAAAAGGATTTTCAGTATAGGCAAGATTGCAGTGAAATTCATCTTTTTTATGTGCTTGTTGTTTTCAAATTTTTTCTAAAATTCATGATATTGTTTTGTACGTAAAGTGTGCATAAAACTGTCATAAAAGTCATTTAACCTAGACAAGCATAATGAAAATGATAAGGTGAAAATAAACCGAATGAATAGTGTATTTAGAATGACAGATAAAAAAACCATTTCTTCTACTCCCAGAAAAACCACCCAATCTCTGATTGCGTTATATTGCGGTTCTCGTACAGGTAACAAACCCATTTATCGAGATAAAGCCATCGAACTTGCTCAACACATCGCGAATCAAGGTCTTGGAATTGTCTATGGCGGGGCAAGTATTGGCTTAATGGGTCAAGTTGCAGATACTGTACTCGAACATAGCGGTGAAGTAGTCGGTGTAATTCCTGAGTTTATGTTGGACTATGAAATTGCACACAATAAATTAACAGAGCTTCATATTGTTGAAACCATGCATGAACGTAAAGCATTGATGGCAGAACGTGCCAGTGCTTTTATTGCTTTACCTGGTGGTTTGGGTACTTTTGAAGAGATTTTAGAAATAGCGACTTGGGGCCAACTCAATCAGCACCAAAAACCGATGATTATTTATAATGTTAATCGTTTTTATGATGCCTTGATTGCTCAACTAGATCATGCTGTTGAAGAAGGATTTTTACCTCCTCAACATCGTGCCAAAGTGATTATTTGTGATTCGCTTGAACAAATTACCAATGTAATTAAAAATTTGAATAGTCCTACACGTATCGAGGTTTAAAATACTCAGCATAAAAAACGGATCAAATTGATCCGTTTTTTTATGCTCAGAGTTTATTGAAGATTAACTTGGTAAACAGCCGTTGAACCACTGACTTCATTACCAACCACGAGTAATGGCTTGCCATTTGGGGAGTCTTTTGCAGAGACAAAAATCAACCCCTCAGGTCCTAAATCACCCTGCTGCGCAATATCTGTTTCTACAAAGTTACGGGTAGTAAAATATTCAATAAACTTAGGTTTATTCGGTGTGGTGATGTCATACGCCATGATGCCACTCATACGTTCCAAGCCAATAAAAGCAAAGGTTTTCTTCCCGATTGTCCCCACAGTAATACCTTCTGGTTCTGGGCCTTTGGCAGCACTTCGCTTATCAAAAGTGACTTCTTCATGATCACTATTAAAGTATTTAGGGAATAACTCTGCTATTTTCTTTTCAAATTCGCTGCCCGAATCCCAAACAAGTTGACCTTGGGTATTCCAGATACTAAATGAACGCGCACCATAGGCATAGAGTTTGTCATAAACCAGATAACCATCTGCATCCAGTTTTGGTGAACCGTCTTGATTCACTTGGTATCCTTTGGTCCACGTCACTTTTAAACGACCTAATTGACCATCTTCACGACAGCCTTTTGCATCTGTTGCCGTTGCGCCACAATAACCAAAAGTTGATGCATTTAATCGTGCACCTTTTACGCCTACAGCGATTTTCTGTAAATGCGCTGGATACTCATCTTTGACTTTATTGGTAAAACCACTACTCTTAAACAGGTCTTTAATGCGAATTTCTTCTACAAAGCCCTTACTGGTATCACCACCAAAATATGCCTCAGCATCTTTTAACCAAGCTCGTGAATCCCCTTCATTAGCAGTCACCAAATAAGTTTGGCCATTCACCTGATAGTTCGCAATCGAATCTGGTTGATACATCCCCACTAAACCTTCCCAAGGTTTGATATTGATAATTCCCTTATCTTTATCTTTGGTATCAATAACACCATCACCATTACAATCTGTTTTTGGATCACAATCCCGATCACTCACATCTAAAGCATTCTCAACCAAACTATGGTCTTTATAGCCTAATGGATAAATATCGGTGACTTTCTGTTGTGCGATATCTATTCTCGCAATTGCATTATTTTCTTGTAACGTGACCCAAGCGGTTTTGCTATCTGCTGAAATGGTTATATATTCAGGTTCTAAATCTTGAGCAACGCTGGCATTTGGACCAAAGATACGTACTCCTTTGGCAAATAAATCTGACTTTTGATTATTCCATGCACTAAAACCTGCCACACTGGCTTTAGGTTGTTGAATATTGCTGATATCAATAATGCTGATCGAACCTTCAGGATCAACCGAGTAATCATCATTCGGTTCTGCTTCATTTGCGACTAAAACCGTTTTAGCATCTGGACTAAAAGTCAGCATATCAGGTAAAGCACCCACACTCACTTTGCTAATAAAACTGAGATCTTTGGCATTAAAAAACACCACCATTCCTGCATCCGTTTTATTCTCAGCTTGTACTGCAATCGCAACAATGCCATTTTTCACAGCAACACTATTTACTTCAGAATTTGCTAAATACGTTCGTGCTGAAAGCTCTGCAATGTGTACAGGCTGTGCTGGTTTAGATGCATCTAAAACATCGACTAAACCTTTTTGTGCATTGACTACAAATAAGCGTTTACTTGCCGCATCATACGCAGGAATCTCAGCTGCACTTTTAACAAACACCTTGGTTTCATAACGCCCTAACAAACTTAACTTCATTGTTTCAGGCGTTGCTTCTACAACCTCTGGTGAGTTCGTAGCATTATCATTTTCATTACAGGCAACCAACCCGACAGACAACAATGCTGTCAATAAAACTGAAATCTTAAATTTCATCATCAAATTCCATACCCTTATTTTGTATGGTTAATTTAGTGATTTGAGATGCAAGTTCGATGACACTTTAATGTCAGTTCCATGACCACTCTTTGACAATTTTCGTCTTTATTTCCAATAGGGTTGCATTAAACTAGAACCGATTTCTTATGTGTCAGAACTCATGACCACGACAACACACCAAGCTGTACAGCCCGAATTTCGATGGTTGGTCATATTGGTTTCGATTGGCTTTTTTATGCAAGCCTTAGACACCACCATCGTGAATACTGCAATACCAACCATGGCGATTCAACTGAATGAAAATCCATTACAAATGCATAGTGTGATTGTCGCCTATGTATTATCTGTTGCAGCCTGTATTCCCTTGAGTGGTTGGTTAGCCGATCGTTTTGGGATTCGTAATATTTATCTCAGCTCTATGGTGATTTTCAGCTTGGCCTCATTGGGATGTGGCTTATCGCAAAACCTAGAACAACTGTTGTTTTTCCGTGTGATTCAAGGTATCGGTGGCGCCTTACTGATGCCTGTAGGCCGTTTGGCTTTATTAAAGCTAATTCCACGCTCCCAATTTCTTTCAGCCATGAGTCTCATGAGTTTGGCAGGGCTAATCGGTCCACTGATGGGACCTACATTAGGCGGTTGGTTAGTTGAAGTCGCCACATGGCATTGGATTTTTTTGATTAATCTTCCGATGGGTATTCTCGGTATGATCATGACATTTAAGATCATGCCCAATCAAAAAGAGCCGACGGTGAAAACTTTCGATTTCAGCGGTTTTATCTTATTGATGGTCGCAATGGTCGGTTTATCCTTAGGCATTGAAAATATGGCCTCCTCACAATATTCAAATCTTGTGAGTATCAGCTTATTGTTGATTGGTATAATTGCCACAGTTAGCTATGCCTATCATGCGCATACCCATCAAAATGCATTATTTCATGGGCGTCTATTCCGTTACAAAATCTTCTCGATCGGTGTATTAGGTAATTTCTTCGCACGTTTGGGCAGCAATGCTATTCCTTTTATTTTACCTTTGATGTTACAAGTTGCCTTTGGCTTTGAACCTTTCATTACAGGATTAATGATGATTCCATTGGTCTTGGGTTCATTATTTTCGAAACCAATTATTCGTCCATTAATTCAACGTGTAGGATATCGTCGTTTTCTACTCACCAATACCATCTTGGTCGGATTATGTATTGCGAGCTTCTCATTCATGACAGCAGTGACTCCACTGTGGTTGAAAGTCTTACACTTGTTTATTTTTGGTACATTAAATTCGCTACAGTTTGTAGGCATGAATACGCTCACTCTCAAGGACTTGCCACAACACGATGCCAGCAGCGGTAATAGTTTCTTATCAATGATTATGATGCTGTCTATGAGTATTGGGGTCGCAATGGCAGGCACACTGATTAATCTATTCAGTCAGCACTTTTCAACGACATCAATGAGCAGTGCTTTCCATGCCACATTAATTACACTGGGTTGTATTAACATCATTACTGCAATCATCTTTTGGCAAATTCCGAAAGAGACCACCGACGAGTCTCCATAAGACAATATCTAGGATTACTCTCAATACATCATGTAAATTTGTGGAACAATTGAGTCATCAGATGATCAATCTAAAAGCTAAACCGAGTACAATCTCTGCATGATCAATACTGTAAATCTAGCACTCAACTCGATATTGCATAGTACAAAATCTCATTATGGCAAAGAAAATACCGAAGTATCCACTCTCTCAGCATTATCCAGCACTGACTAGTATTGCTTTAACAGTGATGCTCGGTATCGTCAGTTATTTTGGATTGTTCTATCAACAAAAAGCCGTAGCACAAGATTATTCAATCCGTGGATTTGATGTATCGCATCATCAAGGTGAGATTAACTGGAAAAAGATCTCTCCGATGCAATACCAATTCGTGTATCTCAAAGCCACCGAAGGTGGCGATTTCAAAGATCAAAATTTTCAGCAGAATTGGCTCAAAGCACGTGAAAGAGGTTTACATGTCGGTGCGTATCATTTCTACCGTCTCTGCCGTGATGGCACCGTTCAGGCTGAAAATTTTATCGCTACTGTGCCAAAGAAAGCAGATGCCTTACCACCTGTGATTGATCTTGAATATGACAGTAATTGCATTAATACCTATACCAAAGAGCAGTTACTCAAAGAAATTCAGATCATGAATGATCAACTCCATAAACATTATGGCAAACAACCTATTTTTTATATTTCCAAGACTTTTTACCACATTGTTTTGATGGGTAATTTTAGCAATACCCCATTATGGGTGAGGGATTATGAGGGTAAACCTGAATTAAAAGATGGCCGAAAATGGCTCTTTTGGCAACATAGCCAAAGTGGAAAGATAGAGGGTATTCCAAAACCTGTTGATCTAAATGTCTATGCAGAATCGCCAAAACAGTGGCGAATCTTTTTAAAACAACAAGGCATCGTAGATGCCAAGTGAACTGCGCAAAATCATCCATATTGATATGGATGCCTTTTATGCATCGGTTGAACTCAGAGAGCGCCCTGATCTCAAAAACTTGCCTGTGGTGATTTCATCACACCACCCTCGTGCTGTAATTGCTGCAGCATCCTACCCCGCTCGTGTCTTTGGTCTGCGCTCGGCGATGTCGATGGGGCAAGCCAAAAAACTCTGCCCACAGGTTATCGTGATTGAGCCTAATTTTGAAAAATATCGTGAAGTCTCAGCTCAAATTCATCAAATTTTCCAACAATACACTCCTCTGATTGAACCCTTATCTTTAGATGAAGCTTATTTGGATGTCACTGAAAACTTAAAGAATATTCCTAGTGCGACTGAGGTCGCTGCACACATTCGTGCTGATATTTTTGCAGTAACAGGACTCACTGCGTCCGCTGGGGTAGCTCCCAATAAATTTTTGGCAAAGATCGCCTCTGATTGGAACAAACCTAATGGTTTATTTGTGATAAAACCCCATCAGGTACTCAATTTTATTCAGGATTTAGCTCTCAATAAAATTCCAGGGGTCGGTAAAGTCACTCAAGAAAAATTAAGTCAACTGAATTTACACACGCTCGGTGACCTACAAAAAATAGAAGAAAATATACTTATTCATCATTTTGGCAAATACGGAAAACAACTGTATTTATATGCTCAAGGGATTGACCATCGTCCTGTAAAAGCAGAACGGGAGCGCCAACAAATATCAAAAGAGATCACTTTTGATGATGATTATACACTTGAACAATGTCATCACACTTGGCAGCCCCTAGCTGCGCAAGTGTGGCGTAGTCTAAATAAAAAACAATTAACTGCTCGGGGAGTCAATGTAAAACTTAAACTTAAAAATTTTCAGGTTTTACAACACAGTAAAAGCTTCAAACAAGCGCTACAATCTGAACAAGACTTAGCACAAGTCATCTTTCAACTGCTGAATGAAATGCATATTGACCCGACTTTTCAATTCCGCTTAGTCGGTGTTGGCGTCTATCAATTACAGCCCATGCAACAAGAATCTCAACTTTCTTTGTGGTAGTGGCGTTTTTTTACACAAAAGCATATCCCAAACTAAAATTTATGTTTGCTTTTTATGCGGTTTTCAGTACTCTAGGCGGCGCGGTAACATTATCCTTGTTGCTTGCCCTTGCTAAAGAAATCCTCGCTTTTAGCATTTGCTCCTGTGGTTAGCGTGACGATCAAATCCGAATATTACAGGGCACTTCAGGTGTCCTTTTCTTATTTATCTTTTATAAAAACTCTCAACATTAGCTCTCTCGATCCAGAGTTCAGTTAAACTAATATCATAAAATTAGAAAATATTGATTACTGATCATTATGAATCAAAAACAAATTCTCTGTATTGAAGACGAAGCCGCAATTGTGTTGCCACTACGTTATGCGCTTGAACGTGAATGATGGAGTGTCAGTTGGGCAAATACAGGAACGCAAGCACTCGAATTACTCTCTCAACAGACTTTTGATTTTATTATTTTAGATGTAGGTTTACCTGATCTCAATGGTTTTGAAGTCTGCAAACAACTGCGTCAAAAATATCAAACACCTTTATTATTTTTAACAGCTCGCGATGATGAAATTGATCGGGTTGTCGGTTTAGAAATCAGTGCTGATGATTATTGTACCAAGCCTTTTAGTGCACGTGAAATTGTGGCAAGGATTAAAGCCTTTTATTTTTCCAGCAACGCAGGCTGGTTCGCATGGAAAGCTTTGCTGCCTGATTTATACAAAATTACACTGTAGTTAGGGGCCATGCAGTACAATCAGCCTATGTTTTTTTCATTAGGTTACCATTATGTCTGTGCAAAGACTGCATGTCACTTCACGTTATTGCGAAGTCGCAATTTCAGGAAATCTAGTTCATTTGGCAGGTCAACTGGCAGATGATACCAGTGTCGATGTTACTGCACAGACACAACAAACTTTAGATAATATCGATCGTTTACTCGCAGAAGCAGGTACAGACAAAACGCATATTTTATCTGTACTTATTTTTCTAAAAGACATTGAACAAGATTATGCAGCAATGAATGCGGTTTGGGATGCATGGATTGCTGAAGGTCATCCCCCAGCACGTACCTGCGTAGAGTCTAAACTGTATACGCCAGATGTTTTGGTTGAAATGACCGTGACAGCAGTACGTCCATAATCAATTAAGATGATTTTGCTGCTAGAACATTATATTTCATAACTCGTTCCGTTTGCGGCATTGTGGTTGCTGTGATTGAAACAGGCATGATCGGTTCAAATAGATCAGGAACTAAGTTCTCACGTAACTCTTGCTCCGTTGGAATACTGCTATAGCGCAATACTCGATAACCCGCTAATTCTAATAAGCTGTCTTGATAATGCTTTTGATGCAGCCGATTCACATATGACTCGTCTGCAATCTCAATAATTGCAAGCACTTGATGTTGCTGATCAAGTACGACAAAATCAGCAACTAAACCTTGATACTTACGACGCGTATGTGCAAATTTTGTCGTTAATAGCGCATCAAAAGAAACATGCGCCAAAATCGTATGACGAGGTAATACAGCTTGTAAACGCATCAAGGTAATTTGCTCAGAAATATTGAGAATACCACGGCGTTTTAATGGACTATCTTGACGCCGATTAGGATGTAGACGTCGAAACACAAGTGCTGTAATCAACAGCAATCCAACTATTGTTATGAAATAATACATTTCTAACGAATCCCTTTAGATTTTTTATAATCATTTTGGCTTTGAGCCATTTTTTTAATCAGTAACAACGATAGTTAAAGTCATTTTAGCAGTGTAACTTAAATTTTTTTAATCGTGTTTCACTCGTCGACCAAAGTCGTAAAAGCATCCTGCATCTATATTTATAATCATCAGTAGGCAAATATTCAAGCGGATATTGTCAGTATATGTTTCGATAAATTGTACTTTTATAACCAGATTGTGACTACCCTACCATTTATGTATAAAAAAGAAGGCATCATGACTGATGCCTTTTTTTATAGATTTAACGCTTTGGTTTCACTTTAGGTTTTGATTTTCCTGAGGATGGTTTTTTGTCACCTGTTTCACGTGGCGGTAAACCTGTATGTTGCGTTAAGATCTGCCCTTTTTGTGGACGTTTCTGACCTGATTGTGGCTGAGATTGCGCTTGACCACGCTTCGCTGAATCACCTGCAACAGTTGAGTTCTTTTTACGTGCAGATTTATATTCACCTTCAGCCGTACCTTGTGGCTGATAGGTTGGGATCAGATGCTGCTTCGAATTACCAATTAAATCCGAACGCCCCATCTCTTTCAGTGCTTCACGTAACAAAGGCCAGTTATTTGGATCATGATAACGCAAGAATGCTTTATGCAGACGGCGACGCTTTTCACCTTTCACAATATCGACATTTTCAGTATAACGCGCCACTTTAGACAATGGATTCTTGCCTGAATAATACATAGTAGTTGCAGTTGCCATTGGCGATGGATAGAAGGTTTGTACCTGATCAGCACGGAAACCATTTTTCTTCAACCAAATCGCCAAGTTCATCATGTCATAATCAGTGGTACCTGGATGCGCTGCAATGAAGTATGGAATGAGATATTGTTCCTTACCTGCTTCCTTACTGAAACGCTCAAACATTTGTTTAAAGCGGTCATACGTCCCGATTCCCGGTTTCATCATCTTCGACAATGGACCTTGTTCAGTATGCTCAGGTGCAATTTTTAAATAGCCACCGACATGATGCTGTACCAATTCTTTCACATATTCAGGATTTAATACCGCGAGATCATAACGAAGACCTGAACCGATCAAAATCTTCTTAACACCTTTGATTTCACGTGCTTTACGATAAAGCTGAACCAATGGTGCATGATCAGTGTGTAAGTTTTGACAAACCCCTGGATAAACACAAGATGGCTTACGACAATTTTTTTCAATTTCAGGGTCGTTACAGTGCAAACGATACATGTTTGCAGTTGGACCACCTAAGTCTGAAATAATGCCTGTAAATTGAGGTGCCGTATCACGAATTTTTTCGATTTCACGCAAAATCGAATCTTCAGAACGGTTTTGAATAATACGCCCCTCATGTTCAGTAATTGAACAGAAGGTACATCCGCCAAAACAACCACGCATGATATTGACCGAGAATTTGATCATATCAAAGGCTGGGAAACGTGCATTTCCATAGGAAGGATGCGGTAAACGTGCATAGGGTAAATCAAACACATAGTCCATTTCCTCAGTGGTCAGAGGAATTGGTGGTGGGTTGATCCAGACGTCCCGCTCACCATGACGCTGCACTAAGGCACGTGCATTACCCGGATTGGTTTCCAGATGCAAGATACGGTTGGCATGGGCATATAACACATGATCATCAGCAACGGCTTCAAAAGACGGTAAACGAATCACGGCCAATTCACGTGGCGGTAACTTATGTTTAATCGCTTTTGATGGCGCAGGCTTTAACTGCACAATCTGTGTATCTGGATCGAGCTGATCGCCTTCACGCACGATTGGATTGGTCACAATTTCTTTTTGGAAATTTTGATATTGTGCGAGTGAGTTGCCTTTTTCTTTTTCAACTTCACAGCCATCAATATCTTCAGTCATGACATAAGGATTGATAATTGGGTCTACACGACCAATCGTATCCACATCATTACTTGCGATTTCAACGAATTTGGCTTTAGATGCTTTATTATGCTTATTAATAATAAATGCTGTACCACGAACATCTGTAATTTCGTGGATTTTCTCACCTTTGGCTAAACGATGCATCACATCGATAATCGCACGCTCGCCATTACCATACATCAATAGATCAGCTTTTGAGTCCATCAAAATAGAGCGGCGAACTTTGTCAGACCAATAATCATAATGTGCAATACGACGCAAGCTGCCTTCAATACCACCAAGCAAGACAGGAACGTCAGGAAAAGCCTCACGGCAACGCTGACAGTAAACTGTTGCTGCACGGTCTGGACGCTTATTTGCTTCATTGTTTGGCGAATAGGCATCATCGGAACGAATTTTACGATCTGCCGTATAACGGTTGATCATTGAATCCATATTCCCTGCGGTCACACCCCATGCAATGGTTGGCTTGCCTAGAACACGGAAGCTCTCTGCGTTGGTCCAATCTGGTTGTGCAATTATTCCGACACGGAAGCCTTGTGCTTCAAGTACACGCCCAATCACACCTGATACAAAAGATGGATGGTCAATATAGGCATCACCACAAACCAAAATAAAGTCACAAGCATCCCAGCCGAGTTGATCCATTTCTTCTCGTGACATCGGCAAAAATGGTGCGGGTTCAAAACACGACGCCCAATATTTGTCGTAATCAAACAACGCTTTTGGCGCGGTCTGCATAGTATAGGCAGTAGACATGGCTTGTGAATCTCGGCTAGCAGATGGAGGAGAGACATCTAAAGATGAAAGCCGATCATTTTAACATGAATTCAATTCATTTTCCCTGTTTATAAAGCATTCAAGAACAAGGAGATAACAAATTATTTGTACAAAGTTTATTCGAATTTAAAAATTTAGGCTGAACGCTGTAATTTACCAAGATATAAAGCGGATACTAACCCAATCACCAAAACCACACTCACACTCAAATTAATTCCAATCCAGCCAAACTGCTCCCAAACCAATCCACCGAAGCTGCCGAGCAAACTTGAACCAATGTAATAGCAGAATAAATACAGCGAGGATGCCAATGCACGATATTGAACTGCTTGTACTGAAACCCAACTACTTGCGGTCGAATGCGCTGCAAAAAATGAAAAAGCGAAGATAATCAAACCGATCAAAATTGACCATAATGATGGAATGAGTGTAAACCACAAGCCAATCATCATCATCATTAACATCATCGGCAGAACATTATCACGCCCATATTTAAAGCCCCATTGTGCTGCTTTAGGCGAACTATAAATGCCTGCTAGATAAGCAATCGAAATCACACCAATCCATGTTTGTGATAAGTGAAATGGTGCTTCTAATAAGTGGTAACTGATATAGTTAAAAACTGTGACTAGGCAGCCCATTAAAATAAAGCCTTGGGCAAATAAAATTCGTAGTTTCGAGTCTTTTAAATTTTGCTCAAACGCGGCTTTAAAACGTGAAAATCGGAATGGAAATGGCTTGAAATGCTGTGATTTGGGCAACAATAAATAAAATAGACAAGCAATAATAAAATTTAGAAAACCAATGATATAGGTTGCAGATTGCCAAGAAATAAAGTCAACCAATACCCCTGCAATTAAACGTCCACCCATGCCGCCAATCGCTGTGCCAGAGATATACAGCCCCATCGCCAAACCAATATCTTTCTGTGCAATCTCCTCTCCAATGTAAGTCATGGCAACTGCGGCAACACCACTCACCGCCAAGCCTATAAAAATACGAGTTGTTAAGAAAATTTCCCAGATTGGAAAAGACGCACTGACCAGCAATAAAACCGAAACAAGGAACAAGGCAAACACCATAATCGGTTTGCGCCCGAAACGATCAGAAATAAAGCCTGTAAACAGCAGGCCAATCGCGAGGGCAATGGTGGAAAAGGATAATGGAAAACTACTATGTGTCGGGCTGACCTGAAAGAACTTTGCAAAAATCGGCATCATCGGCTGCACACAGTACAGGGATGAGAAAGAGGCAAACCCTGCAAAGAACAATGACCATAAAATCGCGGTAAATGATTTTGAACCATATTCAATATGGGTTTTGACAATGTCCGACATAAATCAGCTTTTTCTACAGGTCTGATTTGATTTTAGTCTTTTTTAGACTCCCTGTAATGGCTGCCTTTAAAAAAACCTGAAAAGTTGGGCATTGCATATAGTTTTCTGCAAAATGACCCTATATTTTGTAGGCTAAAACGTACACGAGTTGGGGTAATTAGCGAATATACGACTAAAGTTTAATTATCTATGATATTAGTCATAAAGAGATAGGATGTCTCATTCAGAACAACAAGAAACACAGGATGTGGTCGTTGACAGGAGTTAACGGCAAGAAACCAAATATGAAAAAGCCTCGACAGGATGTCGGGGCTTTTTCTATTGATAAAGAGATATTCACATGATCATAAAGTAACTGTTATTGACTCATTTATTCGTGGTTAATACCATCCATTTAACTTAACGCTAACGGTTTATTATTTTGCAATTCATCTCCATTCACCATGATCAACAACGATCTATAAAAAAATTAAAAAGCCTGATTATTCAAATAAGTTTGATTGTGATTGCAATCAATATGACAGCTTGCAGTAGTTTAACTGGATCATTCGCCAATCGCTCTACTCAGTTGTCATCTGGACTACAAAATGCCTATTCTGTTTCTCCAAATACAGCAAATCGCTTATCCTCAATGATCGTGCAAAATGCAGAGCGTTATGATGTATCACCCACTTTACTCGCTGCGCTCATTCGCCAAGAATCAAATTATAATAGTTCAGCACGCTCCCCTACAGGTGCGATCGGTTTAACTCAAATAGTTTCGACTCATTGGCGCCAGTCTTGTCCTGGCAATCTTTATGATGAAAATACTAATATTAATTGCGGTGCATATATCCTATCGACCTATTATAAATCTGCAGGCAGTTGGTCAAAAGCCGTAGCGTATTATAATGTTGGGCCATCAGGTTATGAACGGAGTTTTTGGACACGCCATAAAGGTAAAAAGTATGCTCGTTCAGTAAAACGTCATGAAAAAATCTTAAAAAAAGCCCTATAAAATAAAGCGTAAATAAGAAACCATGCTCTTAGGCATGGTTTTTATTCGCTGAATAATGAAATTATGCTTCGTCAAACAAACCTTCAAATAACACCGAAGACAAATAACGCTCACCACTATCAGGTAAAATTACAACAATCGTTTTGCCTACATTTTCAGGGCGTTCAGCAATTTGTGCCGCCGCCGCCAATGCTGCACCGCTTGAAATACCCACTAAAATTCCTTCTTGCATTGCACATTTTCTTGCCCACTCAATCGCATCCGCACTATTCACTGGCAACACTTCATCGACCAAGTTTAGGTCTAAGTTTTTAGGAATAAAATTCGCACCAATCCCTTGAATTTTATGCGGTGCTGGTGTAATGCTTTCACCATTTTTAGTTTGGGTAATAATTGGAGACTCAGCAGGTTCGACTGCAACAGAATAAATTGGCTGATTTTGAACTTGCTCAAAATAACGTGAAATTCCTGTAATTGTTCCACCAGTACCAACACCCGCAACTAAGATATCCACTTGTCCATTGGTTGCCTGCCAAATTTCAGGACCAGTCGTATCAACATGAATTTGAGGGTTGGCTGGGTTTTCAAACTGTTGTGGTAGGAAATAAAGCTCAGGATTTTCAGTGGCTAAACGAACAGCTTCATCAACCGCACCTTTCATGCCCTTAGCAGGCTCGGTCAAAACCAAATTCGCCCCTAAAGCTTTTAATACTTTTCTACGCTCTAAGCTCATACTTGCTGGCATAGTTAAAGTAATAGGATAACCTTTTGCCGCTGCAACAAACGCTAAAGCAATACCTGTATTACCGCTAGTCGGTTCAACAATATGCATACCCGTTTTAAGTACACCACGTTTTTCCGCATCCGCAATCAACGCTGCGCCTATACGGCATTTTACTGAAAATGCGGGATTACGGCTTTCCACTTTTGCCAATACTGTAGCATCTGATTTAATCAAGCGATTGATACGAACTAAAGGTGTATTACCAATGGCTTCGGCATTGTTTGCATAAACAGCGATACCTAGGTTGGCAGGCGTTGGAAATTGCTGATCGGTCGACATGTTATTTCCTTATTAGATTTGGAATGATTCTTAAGCATTATAGGCTTGTGAATCTAAGAGGAAAGTAGAAAACATTAAGATTTATGAAAAGTTTTTCCCATATTCATAGTTTTCTTCGCCGATTATGCACCCGTAAACCATGAGAAAAACACATAGTCATCGGACGTTTCATAAAATATCTCTATCTCATTCCAATCTGCTGTTAATCCTAATGCTAATTTTATATCTGAAGAAATAGGTAAAGTAAAACCTTCAACTGGAGTAACCTCCACACCGTTATGATAAATTCCCCAACGATCAGAGTATTTTAGATTTTTCGCATTCTGATTTTTCTTAATTAAAATAAATGTAACATAAAAAACACCCCTAACCATTAGGTTAGGGGTGTTTAGATTTAAAAGCTGGCGATGACTTACTCTCACATGGCAAGTGCCACACTACCATCAGCGCTAAGAGGTTTCACTTCTGAGTTCGGGAAGGGATCAGGTGGTTCACTCTTGCTATTGTCGCCAGCAAACTGTTGTGGTGTTTTGGGGTCTTATTGATCATGTTGTTCTTTCACTTCATGTCTGCCTTACTTACGAACCAAAGAGTTATTAACGGATTAGATATTGAGTCTAACTTTGTGTTCAGCATTTTAACTAGTTTTCACACTAAATCAAATTGTGTATTGAATTTATCTTGAATACAACAACTGTTTGGGTGTTGTATAGTCAAGCCTCACGAGCAATTAGTATTGGTCAGCTTCACACGTCACCGTGCTTCCACACCCAACCTATCAA
>NZ_JACAXC010000012.1:0-78867 GCF_013391535.1 Acinetobacter sp. SwsAc4 | reverse complement strand
GTTGCCATGTCACTGAATACTCGTCCTAGAAAAGCGTTAGATTGGCTTACACCATTAGAGAAATTTGCTCAGCTTGTTGATTATCATAAGACTTTTCAAACTGTCGCACCTCATGTTTGAATTCGCCAATCTATCCATTTAAAACATATAAGAACCCCATGAAAACCCTCAAATCAATTTTTCTAATACTCTCCCTAAGCACACCAGCCATCTTCACCCAAGCTGCTGAATCCACCATCTCCCTACAAAAACAAGTCGCTGGTTACTATCAATATCAAGCAGGTGATGTACAAATCACAGCCCTGCTCGATGGTACAAACTTTATGTCACCAAGCTTGTTTAAAGACATTCCACAACAACAAGTTCACGAGATTTTAAAGAAATACTATGCAGATCAAGAGAAAGGCGTACAAACCTCAGTCAATGCCTTCCTCGTTAATACAGGAAAATCTCTAGTATTAGTGGATAGTGGTGCAGCCAGTTGTTTTGGTGCTCATTTAGGTTCAGTTTTAACGAACCTAAAAGCATCAGGCTATCAACCTGAACAAGTCGATACCATTCTACTCACACATCTACATCCAGACCATGTCTGTGGTATCAGTAAAGAAGGCATTTCAAATTTCCCTAATGCAACCGTATACGTATCGAATGATGAAGCCAATTACTGGTTAGATCCGAAACAAGCAGCAAAACTACCGAAAGAAAAACAAGCCAATTACTTAGGTACGGTTGAGAAAATTAAACAAGCGATTGCGCCTTACCAAGCCAAACAACGCTTTAAAACCTATAAACTCGGTGATGACATTCAAGGTTTTAAAGTCATTAACACGGCGGGACATACACCTGGGCATTTTAGTTATGAATTAAAAACCAAAGATGAAAACGTGGTGTTTATTGGAGATATCGTCCATTCACATACTGTGCAATTTGATAAACCTGAAACGGCAATCGAATACGATATAGACCCGAAAAAAGCAGTTGAAACACGTTTAAAGCAATTCGCAAATTTTGCTAAAAATGGACAAACCATTGCCGCTCCACATTTACCGTTCCCCGGCATTGGACATATTTATTCAGCAGATGGAAAGAGCTATCAATGGATTCCTGTACATTTTAAAGATTAAGACAAATGAGCTGATTTTAGGCAATAAAAAAGCGACTTCCATAGTCGCTTTTTTACGGTATCACTTCATTCCAAAGATTAACTTCAATCCCAGCAAGGTCATCACCCCACCTGCAATACGATCAAAAACAGCCTTAGATTTTAAATACACTTTGCGAGGACCTTCTGCTGACAATGCAACAGCCACTAGCGAATACCAACCTGCATCAATAAAGAAGCATAGCATCGGCAACACCACATAAAAATACGTTGGGATTTCTTTCGGCAATAACGCAGTAAAAATACTGGCAAGGATAATCGCAATTTTAGGGTTACTTAATTGGGTAATCAGTCCTAAACGAAATGCTTGCGTATAACTCATGGTCTTGACTGCACCATTTACAGCTTCCATGGGTTCTTTGGCATGTTTAATAATTTTATACGCCAGCCAAAGTAAGTACAGACCACCAAAAACTTTCAAAGCTATATAGGCAGAAGGCACAGCCAGCAAAATTGCTTGTAGCCCCATCACTGCAAGCAAGCCAAATAATGCTGCACCCGTGCCCGTACCAAGCGCAGTAAATAAGCCATGTTTACGTGAAATCGCAATTGAGTTTTTGGCAACATAAATAAAGGTAGGACCAGGACTAATTGCCCCCAACATTAATGCCAAAGTAATAGAGCCTAAAATCAATAATGATTCCAAGATAAACCTCAAGATTAGAATAATTTTCAACTATTTATTTTACTTAAAAAACCATAATAGAAGATATAATTTTTTGATTTCTGTTTATAAATTTAAGGATTTTTCAAGCAATTTGATATTTAGTAAAAAACCAAAAATAGAGTAAAAACTCAATTTAATTTCAATATCAAACAGTTAAAACATAGCATATGAATAGTAAAATTTTATTGTGCATCCATTTTTTCTATTAAAGTTTTTTTCTGATAATAATTTATCATCGATTTTTAGCAGAACTTTCATTTATTTTTAAAACATATAATCCCATAATAAAATTATGGCTTTAATTTTCTTTAGAACTACAACCGAGGCACATCAGATGCAAAATAAAAGACTGAAAACATTAGACCGCTCTAAATCACATCTTTGGATTGTAGGTGGAGGCATAGCTGGTATGGCTGCTGCTGCTTTTGCGATTCGTGATGCTAAAGTGCCAGCTGAACATATCCATATTCTAGAAGAGTTGAATGTTTCTGGTGGTTCGATGGATGGTGGACATAATCCGCTTAATCCGAACCAAGCATGGGTCACACGTGGTGGACGTATGCTAACTGATGAGACTTATTTGTGTACTTGGGATTTATTTTCAAGCATCCCATCTTTAGAAAATCCAGACATTTCTGTTCGTGAGGAATGTCGTGAATTTAATGAACAAGTTAAAACCAATGCTCAAGCACGTTTGATCGACTCAAATCATATTATTGCAGAAGCTCAAAAATTGGGATTATCAACGCTCAACCGTGCTCAAATGTTACGTCTACTGGCATTAAAAGAAGATCGTATCGGTAGTCGCCGTATTGATGAATTTTTTGATGATGCATTTTTCCAAAGTAATTTTTGGCGGATGTGGCGAACCACGTTTGCCTTTCAAAAATGGCATAGCGCAGCAGAATTACGCCGTTATTTTTTACGTTTCATTCAAGAATTACCACGCATCCATACCTTAGCAGGCGTAAAACGAACCAAATACAATCAATATGATTCAATGATTCATCCTCTACAACGCTGGTTGGTGGAACAAGGCGTTGATGTTCGTTTCGGTAGTTATGTCACAGATGCAGACTTTGTCGAAGATGCCCAAACGAAGGAACGTAAGGCAACCCAACTTTATGTCAATATTCCAGAAGGCACTGAACAAATTCAACTGGGTGAGCATGATCTTGCGCTCTTTACTTTAGGTTCGATTACGGCTGATTCACGTTATGGCGATAAATTCGATGTTCCTGAGCTGATTCGTGATCGACAAGATCATGGCTGGCGTTTGTGGGAAACATTGGCTCAAAAAGCCCCTGATTTTGGTCGCCCAATGACCTTCTATGGCAACATTGATGAGCATAAATGGAAATCCTTTACGCTCACCATGCATGATGATGTGCTGCTAAAACGGATTATTGATTACACAGGAAATGAACCGGGTACAGGTGCACTCATGACTTGGTTTGAATCTGGTTGGCATCTATCTGTGGTCGTTCCAGCTCAACCGCATTTTGCTGACTTACCAGAAGGGAAATTCACCTTATGGGGTTATGGTTTTGAAATTGACCATATCGGCGATTACATTAAAAAACCGATGAGTGAAGCGACAGGTCAAGAGATTTTAATTGAATTGATTCATCAGCTTGGTTTCGATGACATCTTAGATCATGTGTTGGCACATACCGACATTACCACGGTAATGATGCCTTATGCCTCTGCCCTATTTGCATGTCGTAAAGCTGGTGATCGCCCATTGGTCATTCCAGAAAATGCGGTCAACTTTGCTTTCTTAGGTCAATTCGTAGAGCTTGAAGATGATGTGGTTTTCACGGTGGAATATTCCGTACGTTGTGCCATGATTGCCATTTATCAGCTCTTAGGTGTCGAACGTGAAATTCCAGAGATTTACAATGGTTTACTCGATCCTAAAGTTGGCTTAAATGCTTTGGAAGCAGTTTTTCATTAAATTTTAAAAAGCCATAGGGTAAATTGCTGCCCTATGGTTATTCAACTTATTTTGATAAAACGATCTTTGTACACGACAAAAAAAGATGGTGGTGTTTCAAAAAGTATGCTGAAACAAAGCAGGTTGAATTTTGATAAAATAGAGAAATGCGAATAACTCTAGAAATCAAATGTCCAACCTGCCTCACTGACAGTATAAAGAAAAATGGCATCAAAGTAGATGGGAAACAAAACTATCAGTGCAAAGACTGTAAACGTCAGTTTATTAGTGACCATGCTCTGAGCTATCTAGGATGTCATTCAGGCATTACTCGAAAAATATTACAGTTGATGATCAGAGGTAGTGGTATACGAGATATCGCTGAAGTTGAGCGAATCAGTATCGGTAAAGTTTTACGTACTTTAACCGAATCAACCTACCAAATTCAGCCTAAACAAAGTCATTATGAATCTCTCGAAGTAGATGAATTCTGGACTTTTGTTGGAAATAAAAATAATAAACAATGGCTTATTTACGCCTACCATCGAGAAACAGGTGAGATTGTTGCTTATGTTTGGGGTAAGAGAGATTTAGCTACAGTCCAAAGGTTGAAGACAAAGCTTAAACAATTAGGTATTCACTACACCCGAATTGCAAGTGATCATTGGGACAGTTTCATAACTGCTTTTAAAAACTGCAAGCAAAGTATTGGTAAATTTTTTACTGTAGGTATTGAAGGTAATAATTGCAAAATAAGGCATCGAATTAGGCGCGGTTTTAGAAGGAGTTGTAATTTTTCAAAAAAGATTGAAAACCATTTTAAAGCTTTCGACTTAACCTTTTTTTACATCAATAATGGCTTCATTTAATGTCAGCATACTTTTTGAAATACCACCCCTAATTTATTTAATGCTTTCTGCATATCGTCAAAGGATGCCATAAGGTCACCCTTATCCATGATTTTTAAAACTTCTTCTTCAGTTACTTTTTGGTTGTAATAACCATTAAGAATGGGTTGCAATCGATGCAACACCGCAAGAAAAATCAAGATCTTGTTTTACGATATTATGATCACGGATTTGTTTCCATGATTTTACTTTAATCTAATTGTGGTAGTGATTGAAGTAAATGGGATTTGCATGAGTGAATTGTCATTAATATTAGGCTAATGAAAAGCTTATTCATAAATAATTCTTAGTAAGTATGTTGTATTTCATATATATTCCTATTTTTTATGATCAAAAACATATAGAATTAGTATCATAAATGAAAAAAATATACATATTATTAAAGAAAGAGCCATACTATCTATGAATACAAATGAAATTTTTTTAATAAAAGCATCTAACTCAAGTGGAATCCTATTATTCTTATAGTCTATGAACGTGAGAGCTAAAAAGCTTATAAAAGTAAATAATATAAAAGAATATATGGCAGCAAAAGTTTTATTCTTATTTTTAATTTTCTCCAGTATTTTACCAATAATAAAAAATCCAATAATTGTACAGATAACAGCATTCAGTGTTAATGATAGTAAACCATTTACTTCCATAGAATTCCTTAGTTTTCATATCCAGAATTAATTAAAATTTAACTTTGTACACGACAAAAAAAGATAACTCATTGAAATAATGGCATAATACTTGTTTTCTGACGACGAATATGATGACACATTTCAATGAGTTACATCTCATCTTAAACAAATATCTAAAGTGGAACAAGTCACATGCAAAATGATTTACACTGATTATGCTGGCATTAATTGTAAAACAGACATGTAACCTTTCTTCTGCATCTAAAGCCTTACCCATCACGTGCTTACCACAATCATTTTATCGACGTATACAACGCTTCTTTGCAGATCAGTATTTCGATTATCGTCAAATTTCTCAGTTAATTTTCAATATATTTTCATTCGATAAAGTCCAATTAACTTTGGATAGAACCAACTGGAAATGGGGGAAACGAGATATCAATATCTTGATGTTAGCCATCGTCTATCGTGGAATAGCGATACCTACTGTTTGGACATTGCTCAATGAACCAGGCCATGTGGAACAGACTTCCCCTGCTGCGGGTTCAGAGTTCAGTGTACTTAAACCTGACAATCCCACAGGAAGTTTTACCAAAGTCGTTCAACGTATTGCGGTACGCATCGCCATTGATCCAGAACAAAAAGGCATGGAAAACCTACGTCCTGGTATGTCGGTGATCACGTCGGTGGATACCGACTCATAAACCAACACTGACATTCTCAATCAAATACATTTACAATGTGGTCAAATTCATTTCTCGTTCGCAAAAAATGTTTGATCACATTGCTTTTCCTACCCCTTATCAAACATTAGAACTTCCCCAGCCTGTTCAACTGACCATCAAACGCCTTGATCAGATTCATCCCCAGATTTCGGGCAATAAGTTTTTTAAACTCAAATACAACCTCTTGGCAGCACAACAGCAAGGTTTTTCTCAAGTCCTCACTTTTGGCGGTGCATTTTCCAATCATATTGCAGCAACGGCTTATGCAGCTCAACGCTTTGGCTTTCAAAGTATTGGCATCATTCGTGGTCAAGAACTTGCGACCCAAGACTTAAATCCTACTCTACAAACAGCGCAAGATTTTGGCATGCAACTGCATTTTGTCAGCCGAGCCGAATATCGTCTGCGCCATAAAGTGGAATATTTACAACAACTTCAACAGCAATACCCACAAGCCTTTATTATTCCTGAAGGTGGAAGCAATGCCCTTGCCATTCAAGGGACACAGGAAATCCTCTCCCCTGATGATTTAGAAAATTATGACGTAATTTGTTGTGCCGTGGGTACAGGTGGAACTCTTGCAGGCATCATTGAAAGCAGTTCAGATCACCAGCACATTTTAGGCTTTTCAGCCTTGAAAGGTGATTTTCTCAAACAAGACATTCAACAATTGACTGATAAAAGCAATTGGTCTTTAACCGATGCCTATTGTGGTGGCGGCTATGCCAAAACTACACCTGAATTATTGAAATTTATTCAAAATTTTGAGCAAAAATATCAAATTCCACTCGAACACATTTATACAGGTAAAATGATGATGGGACTTCTTGATTTAATCCAGCACAATCATTTCCCTGCCCACACTCGAATACTGGCCATTCATACAGGTGGGTTGCAAGGAAAGCTTAAAGCATATTAAAACCCCCACAAATCTTTTATAATTGCTCGCTTTTCGTCTACCGAGTAATCCTCATGGTTCATCAAGTTGATGTTGTTGTTTTAGGTGCAGGTGCATCAGGCTTGATGTTGGCTGCAGAGGCTGGTAAACGTGGACGTTCCGTTGTCGTATTAGAAAAAGCCAATAAAGTAGGTAAAAAGATTCTAATGTCTGGTGGTGGCAAGTGTAACTTCACTAACCTAGATGTTGAACCTTCAAATTATATTTCTGAAAATCCACACTTTGTTATTTCAGCACTCACTCGTTACACCAACTGGGATTTTATTGGTTTGGTCTGCGAATATGGTATTGAATATGAAGAACGTAAACACGGTCAGCTATTTACAATCAAAGGTGCAAAAGAAATCCTCGAACTTTTACTTGCAGAGTGCAATAAAGCGAAACGGGTTCAGATTCAGACCCATTGCGAAGTACAAAGCATAACAGCACAAACAGATTCAGGTTTTATCATTGCAACCAATCAAGGCACTTATCACTGTGAATCTCTCGTTGTGGCGACTGGTGGCTTATCTATTCCAACACTAGGAGGCTCTGGTTTTGGATATGAACTTGCTCAACAGTTTGGACACCATGTTTTTCCTACCCGTGCGGGTCTAGTCCCCTTCACCTTTTCGGACCATTTTAAAGAAGTCACAACACGCTTAAGTGGTAATGCTTTAGATGCAACACTGGTGAATGATCGCCATCAATTTACTGAAGCTTTGTTATTTACTCATCGAGGCTTAAGTGGACTAAGTTCATTACAGCTCTCAAATTATTGGCATGTGGGTGAAAGCTTTAAAATTGATTTTTTCCCGAGCCAAGATTTAGTTCAATTCTTCAAGGAAAAGAAAAAGTCGCAACCCAAAGTTCTGCTCAGAACTTTGCTCAGTGAATTCACGGCGAAAAGTATCGTGCTTGAGCTACAACAACTAATTTGGGCAGAACAAAGTGAAACTGCGATTGGCAATTTTAGCGATTTACAACTAGAGCAAATTGCTGATCAATTGCACGCCTTTTCTGTTAAACCATCTGGAACTGAAGGATATCGTACTGCTGAAGTCACATTAGGTGGCGTAGACACTAGCGAAGTTTCTTCAAAAACCATGGAAAGTAAAAAGCAGAAAGGCTTATATTTTATCGGTGAAGTACTCGATGTAACAGGTCATTTGGGAGGATATAACTTCCAATGGGCATGGTCTTCGGCTCAAGCAGCGGCTCAATTTGTTTAGTTCACTTAACACATTAAGCCGATTGCTAAATAACACTAAGCATGATGATCTGAAGAGTTAGCAGCTTCTGTAGAAGATACTTTTTGAGTATTTTTAATTGGTTTTTCTTTAGCCGTATTTGATTTCGCAACAACAAATTTGTACGCACTCGCCAAAAAACCTACAGTAATACCTGCAATAATAATCGGTGCAAATACGCGATTTGGCCTCTTCATTTCACTCTCCTCTATAGAATTTTTATTTAGAGACTATTGATACTTTATCTATAAATGAATTGCTTTTCAGGTCAAATTTTTGATTAATCCTATTAAACTACAGTGATATGTACCCTAAAATTCAGTTTTAGGTCTGGTTTTTCTAAAATATGCCCTAATCACGATATAGATAAAAACTCAATAATGCTTATACAAACAAAACGACCACCCTGCTTAGAGTGGTCGAATTGGTTCAAAAAATCAAAGATTATTTTGACTATTCATCTGAATAAGGTGAGGTTGGTGGTGTTATTGGTGGTACCGAATGACTTGGTGTGATTTCTTTATCTAACGGATTTGGCTGTTTCGCTTCATTCTCTGCCTTATCTAATAAATCTGTCAATAAGCGTTCTGCAGGTTGACGACCACCTAAACCAAATGCCAAGGCAAAAGTAACTGCAACTGAACCAAGTGTCAAACCAAAAGCCAAATTCACAATGGAATCCGCAATACCCATAGCTTTTAGACCCATCGCAATCACTAAGCCCATAATTAAAATACGAACTAGGTTTGCTAACCAACGTGAACTATTGTATTCACCGCGTTGTACCACATTAGCCACGACATTGGCGAGCCAGAATCCAATCACCAAAATGACTGCACCCAATAAAATACTTGCACCAAACTGAATAAACATCGCAATCAGCACACTTACTTGCTCTAAGCCAAGACGGTTCGCAGCTTCAGAGATTGCAAACAACATGGTAAAAAATACAATCAAATAACCGATCAGATCAGAAATACGTGTTTGTCCAAGGAATCGTTGCACATCCAGCTTCATTGGAATTTCATCAATTCCCGCCCCTGAAATAAGTTCAGCGACTAAACGTCCAACAAAACGAGAAACAATATAAGCAACGATTAGAATTAAACCAGCTGCAATAATTTGTGGAATTGCATACATAATTTCATTCAACATCGCTGTTGCGGGTTGAGAAATCGCTTGGATTCCTAAAGCTTCAAATGCCACAATCAACGCTGTGATGACAATAATTGCAAACACAAATGAGCCTAAAAATTTCGATATATTTGAGTTTTTAAATAATCCTACTTTTTCAGCTTGCGTTTGTAATCCCAAGCTATTACCTAATCCCTCGACAATACCGCGCACAATCTTGGCGAGAATATAACCTACAAAAAGGATCACACCCGCAATAAACAAATTAGGCAGATAAGCAATCGCTTCGTTTACCATGTTTTGTACAGGAATCAGCAGTCCTGTTAAACCTAAAATAGACAGCACAATTGGCAGAAATAGTAATAAAACCAACCAGTAAAAAATTTCTGCGATATTACTACTTAAAGCGTTAACACCAACTTCACTGCTTAGCTTCTCATCTAATTCTGTTCTAGATAATACATTGGTCAATCCAGCACGTACCAAACGCGCCACAATCCAACCAATAAATCCTACTGCAACGGCTGCAAATAAGTTTGGTATATAAGCAAGTACTCGTCCTACCATATTGCTAAACGGGTCACTTACACCACTAATATTTAAAACATTGAGTGAGCCAACCACAGCGAGAATCATAACAAACCAAAACACCAATTTAGAAACCAAGTTTTCAATATTGGGCGTACGATCAGTTACCGAAGATAACTTGTGATTGGTACCAACCTTTTGCAATAGCCGCTTTACACCTGCGGCAATGATTAAGGCAATAATCCAACCCACCAGTAAGATCAAAATTGCTGCAAAAATTGGATGAAATTGATCCCAGTAATACATGGCATCAAATCCCCCTCGATGCGAGGGATCATTAAAAAATTCATTCATGCGAGTTATCCTTATCTTGTATTTTTAAATCTTGATATAAATCACCCATCACTGTTTTATGTTGAAACACACAAACTATGAATGTTTATCACCTTAGTTTTTGTCTATTTTTGAATCAACAAACGGCAGCACTAATACAACAAAAAGTCCGCATAATTTTGCAAAAAAACTCATTGATTCACACCAATGAGTTTTTTCAATTCAACAGGTTTTGCTCTAAAAATAAACGATCTAGGCATCCAAAAGTACCGACTGCATATGAGACAGTATTGCCTGTGCAGTTGGATTCGCTGAATGATCCGCGACCATATAAACAAGAAGTGCAATTAGGAAAACCCCCACAATGATCAACATATAAACGGGTAGTTTCTTTTTCTTTGCAATTTCCTCTCGACTCGCCACATGAGGTTGTGGCTTACTAAAATCATGCATCATAGCAGCCCTCATCCTTTTATTTGTTAGGCTTTTATCTTAGCAATACTCAATGTTGCATTGTGTGAAAAAGCTTCGGACTATCGTTGCTGTGTTTGCAGAACTCTACTTTTTTTATTTATTTTTTTGTTTAAAATATAGCCGGTTTTAGAATACGCTAAAAATAAGCTATACTAGTCGGCTTCGTTTCTCATATGTTTTGCTTTATGTCCTATAGTCAACAAAGTGTTTCTCTTGATTTAGACACGGATGTTACTCATCAATGTTTTTTACATCACACACGTGATGAACATTTAATAGGAATTATTGAGTTTAATAAGCCAAGCTATATCTTAAAGTGGGGAGATTTAGAATACTTCCGTCGTCGCACTGAAGAATTCTCCGTCATGCCTTTACCTGATTGTATAAATGCAATGATTATCGATATTCGAAATGTACAACCTTTTTTAGACAATGAAGTGCCTATTTTACCTTGGCGCCTACTAGAAGAAGAATGCCCTGTTCGCCTTGTTGTTCCTCAAGACCGTTTGGAACATTATATCGGTATTTTTGAACCGACATGGCTAAACACTGATGTCGATACTGCAATTCAAGAAATCCGTGAATTTATGGATATGTTTGTACATTAAGACATATCCATACCATACGACTACCAATAATTCTCTACTGCAATATTACCTTCACCACGACGATTCATCGTTAAACCTCGTTGTTTAAGTGCCTCTTTTGTATCCTCAACCATCTGAGGATTACCACACAACATCACATGACTACTGGCAGGGTTCAAAGCTAATCCTGCTGCTTTTTCTAATTCGCCATTACCAATTAAAATTGGGAGTCGATCATGTAATGCGGATTTAGGATCACGGGTAACAATTGGAATGAATTTAAATCCAGAATGCCCTTCACCAAATGATGCTGCGATTTCTTCAATACGTTCCACATAAGCCAACTCAGACTCTGTGCGAACGCTATAAACTAGATGAATATGTTTATATTTATTCCAAGTTTCAAAGTCTTGTAACATGCATAGAAATGGTGCAAGTCCAGTACCAGTTCCCAATAGCCAAAGATCTTGTGGTAAAGGTTGTTGATACCGAGCCAAAGTCAAATAACCATAAGATATTTTATCTAAATAAAGTTCATCACCAACTTTAAGGTGTTGCAAATTTGACGTAAATGCACCATCGGGAACAACAATCGAAAAGAATTCTAAAGTTTCATCAAAGGGGGAAGAAACAACAGAATAAGCTCTTACAACTAGCTCACCGCCAACCATTAAACCAATTCGCGCAAACTGCCCTGCTGTAAATTTAAAATGAGCAGGTCGGGTCATGGTGAAACTAAAAAGATTGTGAGCCCAACGATGAACAGATAGAACTTTTTCTACGCTAAATTTTTCAATTGACATGATTTGAACGTGGCACGAAACAGTAGGCTCATGTTAGCATGATCGAATAATTGATGGATACTCAAAACATTAAGGCTATTTAACATGCGCATGACCTTACGCCAATTGGCTGTTTTCGTGGCGGTTGCACAAGAAGGAACAGTAACCAAAGCGAGTGATGCTGTCAGACTGACACAAAGTGCAGCAAGTATGGCTTTGGCTGATTTAGAAGATGGCTTAGGTGCGCCTTTATTTGACCGTTTAGGCAAGCGTTTACAACTGAATGATTTGGGGCGTTTTTTATTACCTCAAGCCTTAGAAATTTTGGGTCGCTGCGAATCCTTTGAACAAGCTGCTAAAGGTGAACTGCAAAGCATTGATTTACGTTTAGGTGCAACCTTAACGATCAGTGATTATTTAATGCCTGATCTCATGGCTGAATTTTTACAGCATCATCCTCAAGCCCATCTTCAATTACAAGTCGGCAATACTCGCCAAATGATTGAAGCAGTGAATCAATTTCAGCTTGATTTAGCCTTGATCGAAGGTTCGTGCCATTTGCCTCAATTGCAATGTATCCATTGGCGAGATGATGAGCTTGCAGTCTGCTGTGCACCTGATCATCCTCTAGCAAAGTTAGATCGCCCAATTACACCAGCAGATTTCCATGAGGTTGAATGGATTTTACGTGAAGAAGGCTCAGGCACACGTGAAGTTTTTGACAATGCGATTTTACAAGATCTACCAGACGCCAATATCCGTTTAACCCTCGGTCATAACGAAGCAATCTTAAAAATTGTTGCTGGTGGTTTGGGCATGTCTTGTGTTTCAAGACTTGCGATTGAACCGCTTCAGGAAAAAGGGCAATTGGTCATTCTGGATACACCTTTCTGGGAACTCACCCGTCCCCTGTTTATGCTGGTACATCGTCAAAAATACCAAGGTCCTGGACTCAAAGCCTTTTTACATTTTTGTGAAGATCAGGTTTAAGCCTGATCTTTTATTTTAATGTCTAAATTGGCGCTCACATGGTTCACCATCATTATTTCCATCCATTTTCACATTTGGACAATTCCTTAAAAAGAAGACGGCCTCTTCATACGAACGCATTTGAGAACAGTGAGTTCGCCCATCACAACTAAATTGGGTTTGCACGGTAGCAGGTTGCTGTTCTAATCGTTTTTGATCATGGTGTACTGGTGGTGTTGGTATTGCTTTTAAAGCTTGCTCCGTTTTTTCAGATAATTTTACTTCAGGTAAATCACCCAAAGCCTGACGCTGAGCCTCCACAATCCTCTTTTGCTCATCAATCAACTGCGCTGCTTTTAACCTTTGTGACTGTTGATAAGACTGATATTTTTTAAAGACCAGAACTGCTAAAACCGCAATCATCATTAAACCAATGACCGTAACGATCATTCTCTTTTTAGAACTAGATTGAGGATTATTTGGTAAAATTGCATTAGAAGAGATCTCAGAATTAGAGGAAAAATGACTAGAAGGATGAGAGCTCTTTAAATCTAACCGAACAATATTTGCTGCTTTAAATTTATCTTTATCTTGCACAATAAGAAATTTAAGTAATTCGCCGACTTTTGGCTCACCGCCTGCTGTGGGAAAATCGGTAATATGAAAGAAGATATCTGCCTGCTCTTCAATCGCTATAAAGCCAAACCCTTTTTCTGAATTATATTTTTTAATTTTACCTTCAACAAACATATTTTCTTTTCTCATTTGCAAAGCCTAATAGATCAATATGGAGATCAAAAAATTCTCTCCATATTTTATCTATATGATTAACGCCGAAAGTTTGATAACAATTCTGATGTAATCGATTGATTATGAGCCAATATTTTATTTTTTTTAGTTTTTGCAGGATTCGGATCTACACGTTCAATTTGTACTGCTTTAAATTTTCCATTATTTTCTAGGGCTACAAATTTTACTTTTTCATTTCGTTTCGGCTCACCTTCCGATGCAGGAAAATCTGAAATATGAAAAAAGATCTCGCCTTCAGCAGTTGCTATAAAACCAAACCCTTTGTCTGGATTATATTGTTTAACTTTTCCCTGATAAAATTCTTTCTTCATGACATTCACCTAATTTTGCAAGTACTGTATTTCAGTATATAAAAAAAGAGACTTTAAATCCTCCCCTGAAAACAGTACGGTTGGATTAAGTCTCTGTTTTAAGCATATTTTCAAAAATTAATCTTTTTGAACACTACCAAAAATCTTATCACCCGCATCACCAAGACCTGGAACGATATAGCCATCCTCATTCAAACCTTGGTCAATCGATGCCGTATAGATACGTACGTCAGGGTGCGCAGCTTCTACTTTTGCAACACCTTCAGGTGCCGCAACCAAAACCATAACACGAATATCTTTACAACCACTCGCCTTGAGCACATCAATTGCCGCAATAAGTGAATTACCCGTTGCCAGCATTGGATCAATAATCATCGCTAAGCGATTCGCAACATCAGGTACTAATTTTTTATAGTAAGTACGAACCTCTAAAGTCGCCTCATCACGCTCTAAACCCAATACACTCACTTTGGCACTTGGGATCAAGCTCAGTACGCCTTCAAGCATACCAATTCCAGCACGCAAGATAGGAACAATGGTAATTTTCTTGCCTGCGATACGTTGAGTCGAAACTTTACCTGCCCAACCATCAATTTCATGATCCACAACAGGTAGATCCTTAGTCGCTTCATAAGTCAGTAGCATCGTGACTTCTTGCGCCAATTCACGGAAGTTCTTTGTGCTAATGTCTGAACGGCGTAATAAACCAAGTTTATGACGAATAAGCGGATGGCGAATTTCTTGAATCGACACGAGTAAGTACCTAACTAATATTAATCTTTGAGTATTATAGAGTGTTTTTTTACTCTTCATTAAAAAAAGCCCCCAAATTTTGGAGGCTTTTTTGTACAAATCAGATGATCTGATGATTACTGTTGCTGAGATAACATGAAATGCAATGGAGAAAGAATCTCTGATTTCAATGCTAAATTGATCATTGGATCTGGGTATATACCAAGTAATAGTACAAGCAATGCTGCACCAAGTACCATGATACCACCAACTTTAGTTCCCCAATGTGTATCTGCATCAATACGTGGTACATCAGGTGGAGTCATATACATCACCACCATGACACGTAAGTAGTAATACAAGCCAATACCACTTCCGACAACAACCATTGCAGCCAAGAACCAATGTTGAGTTGTTACAGCAGCCATTATCACAAGGAATTTACCAATAAAACCTGCAGTTAATGGAATCCCTGCTAATGACAACATCATCACGGTTAATGTTGCAGTCAAGATCGGACGACGCCAGAACAAACCACGGTAGTCTGCAAGACTTTGTGCTTCATCAACGTTGTTATATGGACTAGACATTAACGCAACTGCACCAAATGCACCGATTGTGGTGAGTACATAAGTAATCACATAAACCGTTACACTGCCTAAACTTGCATAAGTCATACTAAGCAAAGCAATCAACAAGTAACCAAAGTGTGCAATTGATGAATAACCAAGGATGCGTTTTAAGTTAACTTGACGTACTGCAAGTAAGTTACCGACCAAAATTGATAACACAGCAATGACTGTCAAAACAGTCACTATTGATTCAACTAAGATTGCACCAGAACTTAATAAGTAACGTACAAATAAACCAATCGTTGCAACTTTGGCAGCTGTAGCTAAGAATGTCGCCATAGGTGCTGGTGCACCTGCATATACATCAGGCGTCCATTTATGGAATGGTGCAAGTGAAAGCTTAAATGCAACAGCAAAGATAATGAGACCTAAACCTAATAGCACCATTGGTTGCTTGATCGCAGTCATCAAAGCTTGAACAGAATCATAGAATGACAATGAACCTGTATACGCATAGATATATGCCATACCCATCAACAACATCGCAGATGCAGTTGCTGAAAGTACAAGATACTTAATTCCCGCTTCTAAAGATTGGCTACGTTGATGCGTGTAAGCCAACATACCGTACACAGGAATTGACATTAATTCTAAGCTGATAAAGAACGAAGCATAATGAGAGCTAGCAACCATCAACATCGCACCTGCTACAGAACAAAGTAACAAGATATAAAGTTCTTCACGATTATCTTTATACGTTTCAATGTAGGCATGTGAAAGCGTGCTACAAGCCAAAGCAGCAATCAAAATCAGGAATTGGTAGAGCATGGTAAATGGATCAACCATAAACATGCCCATCACGTTCGCAGGAACAAAGTGTCCACTAAACATGGTGTATGCAATAAAAATTGCAGAAAGGTTTAAACCGACCACCGTCGTTGTTGCGACAAGATTATGATTGCGTTTAATCGCAATCAATAACATCACAACAACAGAGGTCAATGCCACAATCATCACTGGGACAAGCGGCATAAGCTCAGAAAAAGAAAGTGTGAAGTTCATGGTTTATCGCATCTCCACTTGTTCAAGTTGAGTTGCAGTCTGTTGAACAGTTTCAACAACTTCTTGTACTGGCATATAACTATTGACTAACCACTGCATGCTTGAATGTGACATATCCAAGAATGTCTGTGGGTAAAGTCCTAACCAAAGTAAACCAATCACACAGATCATCAAAATGCTCACTTCACGTACTGATAAATCTTTCAGTGGACTCGGATAGTGTTGCTTTTGTTCAGCATTTGGTTCCCCAAAAAGTGCTTTGTGAATCAGAATCAGACCGTAAAGACCTGCAAATACTAGACTTACTGCAGCAATGATTGTGAATGCAGGATAAGCTTTGAATGAACCCATAAGAATTAAGAATTCACCAATAAAGTTACCTAGACCAGGTACACCGACAAGTGCTGCAACAAAGAACATCAAGAAGAATGGTAAATATTGCAGTTGACCACGAAGACCACCCATTAAGCGTAGATCACGTGTGTGTAAACGCTCATACACTTGACCCGACATAATGAACAATGCAGCAGATGACAAACCATGTGCCAACATCATGATCATCAGACCTTGGAAAGTCAGAATATTACCTGCATAGATTGCAAGTAAAATGAAACCCATGTGTGAAATAGACGTATACGCAAGCAGACGTTTCATGTCTGTTTGTTGGTAGGCCAAGAATGCACCGTAGAAAATACCAATTAAACCCAAAATGATTGCAATATCAGCAAACTGAGCTGACGCTGCTGGGAAGAATGGAATTACGAAACGAAGTAGACCGTACGCTGCTGTCTTAATCAAAATACCAGCCAAGTCCACAGAACCCGCTGTTGGTGCTTGTGCATGCGCATCAGGTAACCAACCGTGTAATGGGAATACAGGTAATTTAACTGCAAAACCAATAAAGAAACACAACATAAATGCATATGCAACTTCTGGTGGTAAGTGGTTTGCAACAGCCAATAAGTAGTTGTAATCAAAACCAATCATACCTGTCATCATATATCCATAGACCACTAAGCCTAAGATACCGATTAACATGATCAAACCAGCAATTTGTGTATATAAGAAGAATTTAGTTGCAGCATAAACACGTGAACGACCATTCGAGCCTTTATGACCCCATAACGCAATCAAGAAATAGATTGGTACAAGCATCATCTCCCAGAAGAAGAAGAACAAGAATAAGTCAATCGCAAGGAATACACCGATAACCCCACCTAAACTCCAAAGGAGGTTTAAGTGGAAGAAACCAACATTCTTTTGAATTTCACCCCATGAACAACCAACAGCAAGTACACCAAGTAATGCTGTAAGTAAAACCATGAGTAGAGATAAACCATCCACAGCCAAGTGAATGCTAATACCCAAAGACTGAATCCACGGGAGATGGAATTCAGCAGCCCAAGTTGGGACTTTACCGCCCAACTCGTAGCTATATGTACCAGTTTGCCATAGTGCAATACCCAAACCAAAGGTAATGAGCATACCAATCAAGGCAATCCAGCGTGGCAAATGTTGGTCAAATTTATCAACCAACCAACAAATAAAACCAGCAATGAAAGGAACTAAAATCAGTGCGGGTAAAATTAAATTGTTTTCCATTTTATTTCCCCACAACCTGAATCACGATCAAGATCATCAATAACACCACTACACCGAGTGACATGCTTGATGCGTATTCACGCAATGAACCTGTTTGACGCGAACTTGTAAAGCTATTACCACCTTTCACAAGTGCAGGTAGCACTAACCATAAACCATCAATTGGATCACGACCTAAGATTTTCGCAATCAATAAATATGGTTTTACAAAAACGATGTCATACAAAGCATCAAAACCAAATGCGGTACGGCAAATGTGCGCTAAACCAGAACCCAAAGACGTTTGAGCAAATGATTTAACCGCACCATACGCAAAGGCAAATAAGAAAATACCAACAACCAAACCAACAAGGGCAACACCACTTGCTAAATGTTCTGCATGTGCAACGGCTTCTTCTAAAGCTTCAGGAACAACAAAGCTTGGAATACTTGCAGCAGTCAATAATTTTGCAACAGGTGCTTGTAAGAAATAACCAATACCTGTTGATAAGGTCGCAAGAATTGCAAGCGGTGCCCAGTAAGTCACGCCATGAATGGCATGTGCATGGGTTTTTTCTTCGCCAAAGAATACCACCCAGATTAAACGGAAGGTATAGATAGACGTTAAGAATGCGCCAGCAACACCGACCCAATACAACGTGTTATAAAGTGGAAGGTTTGCAATCGTAGACTGTGCATATACTGCACCTAAAATCGCATCTTTAGAGAAGAAGCCAACTGTTACGATTGGAAGTGCAGCTAATGCGCCACCACCGATGACAAAACACCAGAATACGAATGGAATCTTTTTACGTAATCCACCCATTTTGAAAATGTTTTGTTCGTGATGACATGCAAGAATTACGGCACCCGAAGAAAGGAACAATAACGCTTTGAAGAATGCGTGAGCAAGCATATGGAATAAACCAGCTTGATACGCCTCAGCACCCACCGCCATAAACATATAACCGAGCTGACTCATAGTTGAGTAAGCCAAGATACGTTTGATATCGGTTTGAACCAATGCAGCAAAACCAGCTACAAGTAAGGTTACTGCACCTGTAATCGAGATGAACTGCATCACTTCTGGTGCCATTTCCATCACAGAGAACATACGGCAGCATAAGTACACACCCGCTGTCACCATTGTTGCAGCATGGATCAATGCAGATACTGGTGTAGGACCAGCCATCGCATCAGCTAACCAAGTTTGTAATGGAATTTGCGCTGATTTACCTGCCGCACCTAAGAACAACATCAATGCTGTCCAAATCGACAATGATGAGCTTTGCGTCATCACAGTCGCTGCATGCTCAACAATGTACTGTGTATTCAACGTACCAAACTGTTGATAGAGCAAGAACAATGCGATGAGTAAGAAAACATCACCCACACGTGTTACGGTGAATGCCTTGATTGCTGCCCAACCATTTGCAGGGTTTGAGTAGTAGAAACCAATCAAGAGGTATGAACACAGACCTACGCCTTCCCAACCTAAGAACAATAACGCCAAGTTATCGCCGAGTACCAACAACAACATGCTGGCAACGAACAGGTTGAAATAAGAGAAGAAACGTGCGTAATCTTCTTCACCACGCATATACCATGATGCGAAGATGTGAATCAGGAAACCAACACCTGTAATCATACCTGTCATCAATAATGACAAACCATCGAGGTGCAAGCTGATGCCTGGCTCAAAACCGCCAACACTGAACCACGTCCATAAGTGTTGAACAAAAACAGTTTGGCCACTGCTAGTAAATGCAAGGCCAGCGATTAAAGCAAATAAGGCAGATAAACCAACTGAACCGACACCAATAATGGCAGCGACATTTTCAGACAGTTTGTTACGCCCTGCCGCTAACAGGATAAAACCAATGAGCGGGAATAAAACGGTTAGATATAATGTACTCATCCGCGCATCTCACTAGCAGCATCCACATCCAAGTGATGGAAGCGATGATAAAACTGAAGGACGATCGCAAGACCAATACACGCCTCTGCCGCAGCAAGCGTTAGGATCAAAATGAACATCACTTGTCCATCTGGTTGAGCCCAAACACTACCTGCCAAAACAAATGCCAATGCAGCAGCATTCATCATCACTTCAAGGCTCATTAGCATAAATAATAGGTTGCGTCGCACCATTACACCGTAAAAACCGAGTGCAAAAAGGATGGTTGCAACAATCAAACCATGTTCTAAAGGGATGTGTCCCATTATTCTTTATCCTCTTCTGCACTTGGTTCACGTTTGCCAAGGTGATATGCAGCAACTAAGGCTGCAAGCAATAACATCGCGGCAACTTCTACCAATAATAGATAGTGAGTAAATAATGCTTGACCGACTGCTTTAGGACCTACAATTTCTGTACCTAATGGTGCAGAAATCGTGGTGTATTCTCCACCCAACATCCAAACCAAAACCAAGCCCAATAAGAAACTCATGAGTGCAGGATATGCCCATGCATCAGAAGTTAACCATTTACGTTCTTGTTCAACCGTATCTTGTCCAAGGTTCAACATCATGACCACGAAGACGAACAACACCATGATTGCACCAGCATAAACAATAATCTCAAGTGCACCCGCAAAAGGCGCACCCACGATCATGAAAATACCAGCAACAGCAAGTAAAGAAACGATTAAACTTAAAAGAGCATGTACGGGATTCGTATTTGTCACAACACGTATTGTCGATACGATGGCCACAAGTGCCATCAAATAAAATGGCCACATCATGGTAATAAGCTCCGTACATCAACTGGTGCACTTTCTTTTTGTGCCTGACCTTTTTCCTTACCATTTACTGCCATACCAGTGACACGGTAGAAGTTATAGTCAGGATATTTGCCTGGGCCAGAAATCAATAAGTTTTCTTTTTCATAAACCAAGTCTTGGCGTACATATTCAGCAAGTTCAAAATCTGGAGTCATCTGAATTGCAGTTGTAGGACAAGCTTCTTCACACATACCGCAGAAAATGCAGCGTGAAAAGTTGATACGGAAAAATTCTGGATACCAACGTCCATCTTCTTTTTCCGCTTTTTGTAATGAAATACAGCCAACAGGACATGCAACCGCACACAGGTTACATGCCACACAACGCTCTTCCCCATCTGGATCACGCGTCAAGATGATACGACCACGAAAGCGTGGAGGCACAATTTGTTCAGCTGGTACTTCTGGATATAAAATCGTATCACGTTTACGTGTTACATGGCTAAACACCATCCACAACGAACGGACAATCGATCCAAATCCAGCTAGAATTTTATACATTTTGTACTCCTTGCTGTCCTAGGCCTGATTCATCAGAATCACAGCACCAGTCACTAACAAGTTGACCAACGCCAATGGCAAACAAACTTTCCAACCAAAATTCATCACTTGGTCATAACGTGGACGCATCAAAGAACCACGCGCCAATACAAACATCATTACAAAGAATGCTGTTTTAATCACGAACCAAAAAACTGGTGGAACAAATGGAATTTCTAAGTTAAATGGTGCAAGCCATCCGCCGAAGAATAACGTTACGATCAGTGCAGAGATTAAAACCACGTTTACGTATTCCGCAACGAAGAACATCCCCCACTTCATCCCACCATATTCAACGTGATAACCTTCCGCCAATTCTTGCTCAGCTTCTGGTTGGTCAAATGGATGACGATGCGTCACTGCAACACCAGCAATAACAAAGATAATGAAACCAATGAATTGTGGAATAACAAACCAAACATCACGTTGAGCTTCAACGATTTCACGTAGATTGAATGAGCCTGCAATCGCAACCACACCCATCAATGAAATACCCAAGAACACTTCATAAGAAATAGTTTGAGCAGCAGAACGAAGACCACCGAGTAACGAGTATTTGTTGTTAGACGCCCAACCACCAAATAGCACTGCATAAACTGCAATACCCGCCATTGCCATAAAGAACAATAGACCGATACTCATATCCGCAACGCCCAGTGTAGGACTTACTGGGATGACCATAAACGAAAGTACCGCAGTTGCCATCGCAACTGCTGGTGCTAAACGGAAAGTCAGCTTGTCGGCAAACTTTGGTGTCCAGTCTTCTTTGAACATGATCTTGAGCATGTCGGCAACGATCTGGAACATACCACCCGGACCAACACGGTTTGGACCATAACGGTCTTGCCATAACGCCAAGAGACGACGCTCAATAAATGACATTAAGGCAGCAACCAAAACCACCACCAACAGGATCACAACTGCTTGAATCACTGAATAAGCGATTGGCCAGTTCTCAGCCCAAAGTGGCGTTTGACGTATAATTTCTTGATTCATGAATTACACTCCTACTGCCACAGACACAGGCTCTGCCAATGAAACGGTTGGTGCTAGACCAATTGGATAACCAATATAGCCTGTTGGTAAATATTCGATGACCTGTACAGGTAAGCTGATGCTCGTTTCGCCTGCTTTCACTGTAATACGTTGACCATCTTGAACATTTAAGCGTGTCGCATCTTGTTCACCCACGGCAAACATCGCTTCAGGAATACGTGATTCCATTGCTGGTGTTTTAATGGTGAATTCACCTGAACCAAAGATATGGTGCATTGGCACAAGACGGAAGCTTTCAGGATTCACAACCACGGCTGTCGGTGCAACATAGCTACGTGCAGGACGTTTTGCTAAGCGATCGAATAAACGTACACCCGAATCACCACCTTTTAAATGACCACCAACTTCATCTTGATACTTGTTCCACGCTTGTGGCGAGTTCCAACCCGCAGCCCATGCGAAAGGTACTAAAGACGATGCTGTCTGATTACCCACATAACCTTCCATAGAGAATGTTAATGCTGAGTCTGGATCGGTTGGTTGTTTTGGCTCGTGAATCGATAACGGCGCACGCATTGCGGTACGACCTGAGTAACGACGTGGCTCACGTGCAATTTTCAAACCATGAACACGATAACCTGCATCTGGTGCAACATCTTGAATCGCTTCAAGTACTGGAACATTCTTCACGATGTCATCAATTACATCATCAAGCAATGTCCAATCGACTGCTTTACCTTTAAGACCTGTCTCAACAGCATGTAACCAACGCCATGATTCTTTGATCGCATATTCAGGCTTGTAGTAGCTTGGGTCATACACTTGATAGAAACGTTGTGCACGGCCTTCTTGACTCACTACAGTGCCATCACCTTCAGCAAAACTTGCTGCTGAAAGAACGATGTCTGCAAGCTTCACGGTCTCAGTTTCGCTGTGATCCAATACGATCACAGTTTCAGCTTTATCAAGCGCAGCTTTTACTTGAGCGACTGGCAAACGACGAGTTAGGTCATTTTCAACCACAACTACGGCATCATAGTCTTGTGCAAAAGCTTGTTCTAAACTTAAACCACCGAATAATGCTAGACCCATTGAGTTCACTTCAGGAACCGTCAAAGATAAACCAGCATTTTCACCAAGATTCTGTGCAACTTGTGCAGCAGCTTCCATAATCGCTGAGTCTTGCAAGCTTGTACCAGAGATAATCAATGGTTTTTTCGCCGCTTTTAAAGTGTCAGCAATCGTTTGTGCAAATGCTTTTGCATCATCGTCAAGACCAGATACTGTTTCACCTTTTACAGCAGCAGCGACAGCAAAACCTAAACGTGCAATATCGTTTGGAGAAGCAACAACTTCACCTGTTGCAACATCTGCTAAACGCGTTTGTGTTGCAGCAAGAATATAAATCGGTGATTTTGCTTCTTGGCCAATACGTTGCACAGGCTCTGCTAACCAGTCAGGAGTACGCGTTTTCGCAGCCATTTCTTTCGCTTTATTTTTCGCAGCTTGGCGAACTGATAAAGCCATACGTGGTGCTGTTTGCGTTAAGTCTTCACCCAAGATTAGAACTGCATCATAGCTCTCAATTTCACGCATGTTCGGGTTATAAATACCCTGTGTTTGCATGATTGAAGCAGCTAACTCAACCAAGTTCTGCTCTTTTTGAGACATACCTGTTGAATAGTTGGCTTGACCAACAAGTTGGCGAAGTGCGTAGTTTGATTCCAAGCTTGCACGAGGAGAACCGATACCTAGAACTTTCTTACCTTTAAGCTGTGCAATGACTTGATCAAGTGCCTGATCAACACTCACAGTTGCAACAGTTTCACCGTTACGGAATTGAGGTTGGCGTGGACGATCTTCACGATTGACATAACCCGTACCGAAACGACCTTTATCGCAAAGGAAGTATTGGTTTACTGAACCATTGAAACGGTTTTCAACACGACGGATTTCGCCATAACGCTCACCCGGTGAGATGTTACAGCCCGAAGAACAGCCATGACATACGCTCGGCGCATACTGCATATCCCATTTACGGTTATAGCGTGCAGAGTGCGTTTTATCGGTAAATACACCAGTTGGGCAGACTTCAGTCAAGTTACCAGAGAATTCAGATTCTAAAGTACCTGATTCCGGACGACCGAAATAAACACGTGATGCATTAGCATAGACACCAAAGTCTGTACCACCCGCATAATCTTTGTAGTAACGTACACAACGATAGCACGCGATACAGCGGTTCATTTCATGTGCAATAAACGAACCCAATTCTTGGTTATGATGGGTACGCTTCGTGAAGCGATAGCGACGACGGTCATGTTGCGTCATCACCGTCATATCTTGTAAATGACAGTGACCACCTTCTTCACAGACTGGACAGTCATGTGGGTGGTTGGTCATTAAGAATTCGACGATTGATGCACGAAAATCTGTTGCTTCTTTGTCTTCAATCGAGATATAGGTATTGTCGGCAGCTGGTGTCATACAAGACATGACTAAGCGCCCACGTGTATCTTCCGCATTATTATATTGCGTAACAGCACATTGACGACAAGAACCAACAGAACCTAAGGATGGGTGCCAACAAAAATACGGGATGTCGATACCAAGGCTGAGACATGCTTGTAGCAAGTTTTCAGAGCCATTGACTTCATACGATTTTCCATCGACATGAATTGTAGCCATAGTCGAATTCCTTAAGCTTGTTCTACGTCAAGAGCAGAAGCATGGGTTTTAACCTTTGCTTCAAACTCATGGCGGAAATATTTTAATGCGCCCATAAGCGGCTCCATCGCACCCGGTGCGTGAGCACAGAAAGTTTTACCGATCCATAATTTACGAGTCAGTTCTTGTAAATGATCGATATCTTCTTTCTTACCTGTACCTGTTTCGAGTGCTTTCAGCGCTTTGACTGCCCAAGGTAAGCCATCACGGCACGGTGTACAGAAACCACATGATTCACGTGCAAAGAACTCTTCTAAATTACGCGTTGCAGAGACCATACACTGGGTTTCATCAACCACCATCAACAAACATGTTCCTAAACGTGAACCTGCTTTCATGATGCTTTCAGCGTCCATTGGCAGGTCAATATGTTCAGCCGCCAAGAAATCTGTTGATGCGCCACCCGGTAACCATGCTTTCAGTGTTAGACCGTCACGCATACCGCCCGCATGATCTTCAATCACTTCGCGCGCAGTTGTACCAAAAGGAAGTTCCCAAAGTCCTGGGAATTTCACCTTACCTGATGCACCATAGATCTTCGTACCTGGATCTTTAGACTTATGTGCAGAAAGGTTGATATACCATTCTGGACCACGCAACATAATCGCTGGCAAGTTATTATAGGTTTCAACGTTATTGACAATCGTTGGACGACCCCATGCACCAGCAACTTGTGGGAATGGTGGTTTAGTACGCGGATTGGCACGACGACCTTCAAGCGAGTTAATCAATGCAGTTTCTTCACCACAGATATAACGCCCTGCACCCGTGTGAACATACATCTCAAAGTTCCAACCAGTACCGAGGATGTTTTCACCCAAGTAACCTTTGGCACGAACTTGCTCTAATGCTTCATTTAAGTATTGAGCTGCTTCGATGTATTCACCACGAATGAAGATATAACCATGCGTTGCTTCAAGGGTATAACCTGCGATCAACATACCTTCGATCAATTGATGTGGAAGTTTTTCCATCAACAAACGGTCTTTAAAGGTACCTGGTTCCATTTCATCAGCATTACAGATCAGGTAACGTGGACCTGAATTGTCGTTTGGCGCCATCAGTGACCATTTGATCCCTGCTGGGAAGCCTGCACCGCCACGACCTTTAACTGTCGCAGCTTTAATCACGTCAAGTACATCTTTTGGTGGCATGCTGAGCGCTTTTTTGAAGCCTGCATAACCTTCTAAAGCTTCGTATTCATCAGCATTGCGTACTGCATCTTGCTTACTCAAACGCCAAGTGAGTGGATGAGTTTCTGGATTACCGTCGCCATAAATTGGTTTTGGTTCAGTATTCATACATACTTCTCCAATAACTGTTTAACTGATGACACATCCACTAAACCGTGAGTATCTTCATCAATCATTAACGTTGGACCTTTATCACAGTTGCCTAAACAGCAAATTGGGAGCAAGGTGAAACGACCATCTGCTGTGGTTTGTCCATACTGAATGCCTAACTCTCGCTGAAATGCTTCTGCTAAAGTTTCCGCACCCATCAAGAAGCATGCAATTGAGTCACATAACAAAATCACATGACGACCTACAGGTTGGCGATAAATACGGTTATAGAACGTTGCTACACCCTCTAAATCTGCCACACTGATTGTCAACAATTGCGCAATCGCATTCATTTGAGCGTCATCTACCCAGCCATTACGACGTTGTACGCATTTTAATGCATCCAATGATGCCGCACGTGGATATGGATAGTGATCAATATGGTGTTCAATCTCATGGATTTCTTCAGCAGTCAAAATCCCTTCAACATTCACACGAGGTTTTTTATCAGTCAAAATCATCATAATCGTTTACCCCTAGCGATCCACGTCAGCCATAACCACGTCAATGGTCGCCAAATAAATGATCAAGTCAGAAACCAAACTGCCATTAATCACAGAAGGCATTTGCTGCAAATGTGTGAAGGTCGGTGTACGAATACGAGTACGGTAACTCATCGTCGACTTATCTGAAGTCAAGTAATAAGTACTCGCACCTTTCACCACTTCAGTCATAAATGATGACTCACCTGCAGGCATGACAGGACCCCATGACACGCTCAAGAAGTGCGTAATCAAGGTTTCAATATCTTGTAATGTCTTATCTTTCGGTGGTGGAACTGCCAATGGATGATCCGCTTTATATGGACCAGAAGGCATATTATCCAAGCACTGTTGAATGATTTTTAGTGATTCAGTGATTTCACGGAAATGCACTAAAACACGCGCATATGCATCGCCTTCATATTCCACTGGAACATCAAAGTCGAAGTTTTCATAACCACTGTATGGACGATATTTACGAACGTCAAAGTCAATACCCGTTGCACGTAAACCAGTACCCGTTACACCCCAAGCCAACGCAGATTTAGCGTCGTATTGCGCAACATTGCGGGTACGACCAATAAATACTGAGTTTTTAAGTGCCGCAGTGTAGTACTCGTTCAAACGTTTTGGCATCCACTCTAGCAATTCTTTAACAAGTTTTTGCCAGTTGTTTGGAAGGTCATGCGCCGTACCACCGATACGGAACCATGCTGGATGCATACGGTAACCCGTGATCGCTTCAACGATGTCATAGACTTTTTGACGGTCTGCGAACATATAGAATACAGGGGTCATACCACCCGCATCCTGAATCGCTGTACCACAGAATAATAAGTGGTTATTGATACGGAATAATTCGTTTAACATCACACGAATGACTTGCGCACGCTCAGGTACTTTAATACCAGCAAGCTGCTCAACTGCCATCACATAAGGCATGTTTTGCGCACAACCGCCCAAGTAGTCAACACGATCGGTATAAGGAATAAATGAATGCCATGTCTGACGTTCAGCCATCTTTTCCACACCACGGTGGTGATAACCAATATCAGGTACGCAGTCTTTCACTTCTTCACCGTCCAACTGTAATACGACACGGAACGCACCGTGTGCAGATGGATGGTTAGGACCTAAGTTCAAGAACATGAAGTCTTCATCAGCATTGCCGCGTTTTAGCCCCCAGTCTTCAGGCACAAAGCGTAGGTGTTCTTGTTCAAAATCCTGTTTCGCTTGATTCTGCATATACGGCGTATATTCTGTCGCACGCGCAGAATATTCTTTACGTAATGGATGACCTTCCCAATAGGTTGGTAACAAGATACGACGGAGCATTGGATGCCCTGCAAAATCGATACCAAACATATCGTAAGCTTCACGCTCGTACCAGTTGGCATTTGGCCAAATATTGGTTGCGGTTGGGATGCTTAAATCATTTTCATTTAATGCAACTTTAATACGAATATCACTATTACGCTCTAGCGATAACAAGTGATAGAACACAGTAAAGTCTGATGCTGGTAAACCATCACGGTGAACACGTAAACGCTCATCAACCGCAGATAAGTCAAACAGCATTACATAAGGACGTTCCACTTTACGGAGGAACATAAGGACTTCTTGCACGCGTGCGCGCTCAACCCAGACTGTTGGAAACTCTTCAAAAGTCGCCTGCACATAGAAGTTCTCACCAAATTTGGTTTTGAGCTCTTCTACGATTGCAAATGCTGGGCGTGAATCAACTTGCGTTGACTCTGGCATAGCAATGTCAGTTTCAGCCATTGGCTTGGCTTCCTATTTAATACAAATTCTGGCAATTTTCCCGATGATCATGTCTCTTCAGACATGTCACAATTCATCGTTCAAATTATTTAATTTCATCCATAGAGCGTAAGTTTTTCACCGCAATACGTTCCGCATTTTTACGATCGCGTTCTGGCATCATCTTTGGCTTATACACAGGCTGAAGATCATCACCAATCACCGCTGAAAGTGGACGGCGCTCTAGTTGAATTTGGTCTTGAAGTAACATCAATGCTTGGATCAATGCTTCTGGACGAGGTGGGCAACCTGGGATGTACACATCAACAGGAATAATTTTATCGACACCTTGTACTACAGAATAGATGTCGTACATACCACCAGAGTTCGCACAAGCACCCATAGAGATGACCCATTTAGGCTCAAGCATTTGTTCATACAAACGTTGAATTACAGGTGCCATTTTGACAAAGCAGGTTCCTGCAACAATCATTAAATCTGCTTGACGTGGTGAAGCACGAATAACCTCAGCACCAAAACGAGATAAGTCATGTACACCAGTTAAAGTCGTCGCATATTCAACATAACAGCATGATGTACCGAAGTTAAAAGGCCATAAAGAGTTTTTACGTCCCCAGTTCACTGCGGTATGCAACACATCTTCAAGACGTGTCATCATCACACTTTTATTCACTTCTTCCTCAAGAGGATCAGTTACGATTTGACGATCTTGTAATGGATACTGATCGGCATCTGGATTCGCACGGGTTAAAGTATATTTCATCCCGACTTACTCCTGTTCAAATGATGATGTAGTCGGTGTTTTAGACTTAACACGACCAGAAGACTGTGCTGGAATATGACCAGTAGGATCGACAACAAGCTCTTCAATATTATTGAATCGAGTAATGTCAGCAATATTCATATTCGGTGAACCAATTTTTGTTGTCACACCAGCAGATTTACGACGATCTACAGGTGCCCAATTCAGCGCGCCTACAGAAATTGCATAAACCAAAGCGATCAAAAGATCCACAACAAAAATAACGACCGTGGTAAATCCAAACCAACCTACTTCACGAACTGATGTCGACCATGCGTAGAGGTAAAGAGCTTCCAAGTCAAAGACAACGAAGAAAATTGCAACTAAATAGAATTTGGCTGACAAGCGGATACGAGCACCGCCCGCACCAACTACACCTGATTCAAACTGCTCTTGCTTCGCACGCCCCCATGCTTTACCCCCGAGGAGTAAGGGAACTGTAAGCATAAAAACGCAAAGAAATGTAACGCCGATCACGAAGGCGATAATCGCCCAATCGTATGGAGTAATGGCACTCATGCGGGGATAACTCCTGGCAGGCCTATTTTTAACAAAGAATGTATGTATTGGCCTTCAAATACACCAAACACAAAATTAATCCCGCCAATTGTACCTGATTTCTAATTTCTCATGCTAGTTGAAGCGCTTTAGTCTTTAGGATGATTTTGTTGATTAATTTCCTGATACGACCTAGATCGCTACAAATTCACCCTTAAAAATCGAATTATCGAATCGACTAACCAATGTTAATCATTTTTTTCTTTATTCTTGCGCCAAAAATATCCGCAACTTGTCATCAATGCTCAAAAATATTGCAGCATGAACTAAATCATTGCATTGATACAAATTTATGCTGAAAATTTAAACAAAATTTATATAATAGCCCGACCTAATTTCCCCCAAAAAAAAGTGTCAGCATGGAGGCTGTTCATGCCTGTGCCGAACAGATTCGCCGACACATGAGCCAAACTCCTATTTCAATTGATCAATAGCAGCATTTTTTCATTCAGCTTAGCATTGGCCTGTGCATTTGCACGCCCGAAAATCACCAGCCGATTGAGCATTTATTCAAGCAGGCGGACAATGCGCTTTACCACGCAAAAAGATAGGGCCGAAATCAGGTTGTCATTTCGACATAATATGTTGCAATTCAGCTACATGCTTTAATTAACTTTATACACTATTTGGCTGAGAGATCGATATTCTAAAAGTAGCAAACAAGGAGAAAAATATGCATTTAGAATATACACATGACTCAGATTATTTCTTTTTTTCACAGCTGCTGATGCGGCACATTGAAAGTTATATTCGAAAACACCCTGATGCTGATAATGCAATTTTCGACCTAAGAGATATCTATGAAGTCTTTAGAGAAGACTTTGCGGCAACAACAACCAATCTTGAAAGTATTCTAAACATTGCTGATAGCTATAAAGTTGAAACATTAAATGGCGATCAACCATTGATTAAAAGTTATAAAATAGACGTAAAAAATAATTCATTACTTCTGGATTTTAATATAGATGCACTGAATGGCTTAAGGTCTGGTCATCCATTAATCGAGCCTGATTCATCTATTCATGAATAAGCAATATTTATGCTTCATAAAAAATTAAAGCCAAAGCTTTATGCTTTGGCTTTCTTATATTCTTCATACAAGCTTAAATGAATTAAAACTATTTTTTTATGTTCTGTTTATAACGCTTCGCTGGCCATGTCATGGTAAAACGTGCGCCACCTAAGTTAGGGCTTTGGTCTACCATAATATCTCCACCGAACCAATACGCGATACGACTCACGATTGATAAACCCAAACCATACCCACCTGATGCGCGTGTACGACTATCATCCAAACGAGCAAAGGCTTCAAAAATACGTGCGCGCTCTTGCTCTGGAATGCCTGGTCCATCGTCCTCTACACAGACATATGCCTTACCATCAGCACGAACACCACCACTAATTCGAACTTTATGATCGCAATAACGAACGGCATTTCCAACCAAGTTTTGTACCACACGATGCAAATAGCGACGTTCAGCATCTACAGATAATGACAACGGCGGTGCAATTAACTCAATTTCTTTTTGAGTCTTCAGTGCTTCAGTTTCCATTGCAACCTGATCGAGTACTTCGACCAGCACAAGGTCCTCAAAGTCCAAAGATGGTGTACCCTGCTCCAGTTTCGCATAGGTCATGATCTCATCAATCAGGGTATTGAGTGCCTCAATATCCTTATCAATCATCTCCACCTGCTGAATACGGTAACTATAGTCATCCTCTTCTGCCAGCATCTCCATACCAAAGCGGATACGCGCCACAGGCGTTCTGAGTTCATGCGACACTGCGCGCATTAATTCCCGTTGCGCCTCAATCAGGCGCTGGATATGGTCTGACATATTGTTATAACTTGATGCCAAATTTGCCATTTCATCTGTGCCTTCAATCGGAACACGTAATGACAGGTCACCCGATTTCATTTTATTCAGGGCATGACGAACCTGACGAATTTTCCGCTCAAGCGGTAGAATTAAACCGTAAACACCTAGACTTAATAAGAATAAGCTAAATAAGGTAATACCTGCTGAAAGCTGAAAAGGCATCCAATTAAACATTGGAACTGGACCTAAGATAAGAACTTGTGCAGGATGATTTGGCATTGGAGAAACAATTGAAATCGTTGTACCACGTACAGTTGCACTATCCTTATATAACAGAATACTTTGGTCTTGACGTAAACGACCGATTTGCTCTGAATCTAGATTAATATCTTTAATATTGGCAATCGTAATCGGATAGTAAAAATGTTTTTTAATTCTTTCTAAATATTCACGCTCTTGCCCCGGATAAAAAATCAAATAATCCAGTACAAAAATTGGCAATGCCTTCATTTGGCGCTCACCGAGCTTATCCACTTTGATATAAAGATAATGTTTCGCATCATCTTTCAGACCAATAATGATATAACCCACACCATTATTGGCATCATAACGAACCACCGATTTCTGCTCAGCAATCCGCTTTTTCTCAGTACGAGAAAGCTCTACACGTGCTGCATCAACATAGTAGATTGGAAGTTCTAATAAATCGGAAGCATCAGAAATCCAATCTAGCTTTTGTTGTTTTTGAGGCTGTCGAGATACCCCCTCACTGATGACATATGAAATACCATCCGTCAGATATTCACGATATTCTTGCGCGCGTTGATAGTTGATGACCTGTACCAGCAAATAACAAAATGCGGCAACAACAACAACTAAAACCACTAATCCAGCATAAATTCGCAAGAAAATGCTGTTTTTTAGTACTCGACTTACCATAAGGGAAATAAATCCAAGCTAATTTAAAGCAAGATGCAAATTATATCCCGTTAGTTTCTTTAACGAATAAATAACCTTTGCTACGCACAGTTTTGATACGTTTTGGATTTTCTGGATCATCACCAATTTTTGGACGAATACGTGAAATACGCACATCGATCGAACGGTCTTGACCATCGTATTCAATACCACGGAGACGCTCAAAAATATCTTCACGAGATAAGATGCGCCCTGCGTTTGAAGCTAGTAACCACAACAAGTCATATTCAGCGCTCGTAAAATCAACCAGCTCACCGTTTAAAGTCACTGAACGACCACCGTTATCAATCACGAGATCATCAAACTCGATACGTTGAGCAACTTCGTCTTCAACTGTTTTATCAGTACGACGTAATAAAGCACGAATACGAGCTAATAAAACACGTGGTTGAACGGGTTTAGCAACATAGTCATCTGCACCCATTTCTAAACCAAGTACCTGATCCATATCTTCTGTACGCGCTGTCAACATCAAGATCGGTTGATGGTAATGTGGACGAACTTCTCGACAAACGGTTAAACCATCTGCACCTGGTAACATCACATCCAAGACAACTAAATCTGGTTGCTCACTGATAATACGGCGAATCGCACGATTACCATCTGTTTCGACCCCAACTTCTAAACCGTTACGAATCAAATACTCTTGTGTTAAGCGAGCTAAACGTTCGTCATCTTCAACGATCAAAATTTTTGGTAACTTTTCTTCTTGGCTCATTTGTATGCCCCTACAATTAGAGTGAATCTATCTATAAAAATCTGACAGATACATTGGTTTATGTTTTGCAATATACACACGTTTACATTGTAAACAAGTAGGCGTTCACCAAACTGATACACGGCTAAGCACTTTTGTTATATTTTTATTAATATGATGAATTTTAATGTCTTTTTCAGAATTACATGCTTGTTATAAACAACATGGATATTGAGTATAAATTTTGTACCAGTATTAAACAATTTGTTTCTTTGCGCTTCCGAAATAATTTAAGTGTCTGTTTTTTGAGTTATCCACAGAGTTATCTATACGTCTTTTTAAAGCCCTTTGCTATGCTATGTGCCTGTGAATACAGCAGTTAAAACACAAAAAAAACTTTAGTAAAATGTCAAGATTGATATGCTGTTAAAAATCCCGTATCTTGTGTTGAAAATAAACTTTAACCACTAAGTATTGTGTTTATCCCTCAAACATCGTGGCATAAATTTTGCTCGATTCAAACGGTCTATGAACATAAAAATAGATGATAATGGAGCTATGCTGACATGAGCATCATCACTTCTACTCCTGGTCAAATTCAGGTAATTAAGCGCACTGGTGAAATCGCGTCTTTTAATGCCGAGAAGATTTCTGTTGCGATCGGGAAAGCCTTTTTAGCTGTTGAAGGTCAACAAGGTGCTGACTCTAGTCGCATCCATGACCGTATCACTCAATTAACAGAGATGGTACTCAATACGTTTAATCGTCGTTTACCTTCTGGCGGTACGATTCATATCGAAGAAATTCAAGACCAAGTTGAATTAGCACTGATGCGTACAGGCGAGCAAAAAGTTGCTCGTGCTTATGTGATTTATCGTGAACAACGTGCCACTGCTCGTCAGCAAGCAGGTGCGAACCATCATCCTACCCTTCAAATCACTGATGCTCATGGACAGCTCCAACCATTAGACCTTGGTGCACTTACAGCGACAATCGAAACAGCAAGTGAAGGTTTGGAAGGGATTGATGTTCAAGCGATCGTCGATGAAACCGTTAAAAACTTATACAACGGCGTAAAAGAAAGCGACATCGCAACCACCATGATGATGGCAACACGTACTCGTATCGAGCAAGAGCCAAACTACACGTATGTAACTGCACGCTTATTACGTAATGAGCTAGTGAGCACAGGTTTAGAGTTCTTAGGTCTATCTAAAGACACATTAGAAAATGATGCTTTAGAAACTTTCTTGAAGAAAGGGATCGAGCTTGATCTTCTTTCTGCTGATCTTCTTGATTTTGACCTTGCAAAATTGGCAGCAGCGATCCAACCAGAACGTTCAAACCAGTTTACTTATTTAGGTCTACAAACTTTATTTGACCGTTACTTCATTCACTCAAATGGCGTACGTTTCGAATTACCGCAATTATTCTTTATGCGCGTGTCGATGGGTCTATCGCTCAATGAAGAAAATAAAGAAGAACGCGCAATTGAGTTCTATAACTTATTGTCTAGCTTCGACTATATGGCTTCTACGCCAACCCTGTTTAACTCTGGTACATTACGTCCACAATTATCAAGCTGTTATTTAACAACAATTGGTGATGACCTATATGACATTTATGGTGCAATGCGTGACAACGCGATGCTCTCAAAATGGGCTGGTGGTTTAGGTAATGACTGGACACCTGTGCGTGCTTTGAACTCATATATCAAAGGCACAAACGGTAAATCACAAGGTGTTGTTCCGTTCCTGAAGGTTGCCAACGATACGGCTGTTGCAGTGAACCAAGGTGGTAAGCGTAAAGGCGCAGTCTGTGCTTACTTAGAAACTTGGCACTTGGACGTTGAAGAATTCCTAGAGCTACGTAAAAACACAGGTGATGACCGTCGTCGTACTCACGACATGAATACAGCGAACTGGGTTCCTGATTTATTTATGCAACGTGTATTTGAAGATGCTGAATGGACACTATTCACACCTTCTGAAACACCAGACTTGCATGACTTAACAGGTGCTGAATTTGCTGAGCGTTATGCACACTACGAAGCTGTAGCAAAACAAGAAAACATGCTACACAAGAAAGTACGTGCCAAAGACTTATGGCGCAAAATGCTTTCGATGTTGTTCGAAACAGGTCACCCGTGGATCACATTCAAAGACGTATGTAACTTACGTTCACCACAACAACATGTAGGTGTAGTTCACTCATCTAACTTGTGTACAGAAATCACTTTAAATACAAACCAAGATGAAATCGCGGTCTGTAACTTAGGTTCGATCAACCTTGTACAACATGTTCAAGGTGGTGTGTTAGATCGTGAGAAACTTGCTCGTACCATTAAAACTGCAGTACGTATGCTTGATAACGTCATCGACATTAACTACTACGCAGTACCACAAGCGAAAAACTCGAACATGAAACACCGCCCTGTGGGTATGGGGATCATGGGCTTCCAAGATGCACTATATGAAATGGGCATTGCTTATGGTTCAGATGCAGCAGTCGATTTTGCTGATGAATCAATGGAAGTGATCAGCTATTACGCAATCGAAACTTCGAGTAACTTGGCAATCGAACGTGGTGCTTATTCAACATTTAAAGGTTCATTGTGGGATCAAGGGATCTTGCCAATTGACTCTTTAGAAATTGTTGCGAAATCTCGTCCAGAGCGTATGTTCGAAGTTGATCGTACTCAACGTTTAGATTGGGATAGCTTACGTACTAAAGTTCAAAAAGACGGTATGCGTAACTCGAATGTGATGGCAATTGCACCTACTGCAACGATCTCTAACATTTGTGGCGTGTCTCAATCAATTGAGCCAACATTCCAGAACTTGTATGTGAAATCTAACCTTTCTGGTGAATTCACTGTAATCAACCCTTACCTTGTTCGTGCATTAAAAGAACGTGGTCTGTGGGATACTGTGATGGTGAATGACCTGAAACACTTCGAAGGCTCAGTACAAAAGATTGCGCGTATTCCTGAAGAATTAAAAGCAATCTTCGCAACTGCGTTTGAAGTAGATACACGTTGGATCGTAGATGCTGCTTCTCGTCGTCAAAAGTGGATCGATCAAGCACAGTCATTGAACCTTTACATCGCTGGCGCGAATGGTAAGAAACTTGACATCACGTATAAGATGGCATGGTTACGTGGTCTTAAAACTACGTATTACCTCCGAGCTTTAGGTGCAACATCTGCTGAGAAATCAACAATTAATACTGGTGCACTGAATGCAGTAAAACCAGCGACAATTGAAGCACCTATCGTTGCGGCTCAAGCAGTTGAAGAGAAAAAACCTGAAGCTCAAGTTGAAGAAGATGGTTTCACAACAGCAGCTCCTGTACCAATGGCTTGTTCAATCGACAATCCAGATTGTGAAGCTTGTCAGTAATTAGATCTTGGAGAAACCCTTCTTAAATAAAGTAGGGTTTATTTAAGATTTAAAGGAAAGAGGCAAAGATTATGTTGAATATTAGCCATAACTACATGTTAGGACTAGCTGTTTTAATCTTTGCCTTTATTTTCTTTTATGTACCAATGGTCTATGCATTTTTAGCCATTCGGAAACAGCAGCGTAATCAAAATAAGTAGTTTTATTCTATAGCTTTTAGCAGATGAATTACTTCTTTTGATTATGTAGAAATACAAGATCAAATCTAAATTGATGATTATGAAAGCTAAAAGCGAAGTAATAATTTGATATTTAGAAAAATTTGAGAAAATGTTGGGGATATTGGCATATCCCCTCCATTAAACTCAGAAAACCAAGAATACGGTTGCCTGAAGACTTTCCGCAAAGAAAGTAAGCGAATATTCGTTCACTTTGAGTCTTGAGTCAACTGTTAATTCTCCTCAATTAACTAACGCTTTGTTTTTAGGAGCATTAAAAATGCAACCAAAAATTTGCACTCACAATCTCAATTTGAAGGAAAATTTGCATGAATTTCATGTGTTTAAGCTACGACCTATATAACAAACCTCGCTCTAGTTATTCTAAGATTTATCAAACTCTTGAACAATATGAGCATGAAAGATTACAGAAGTCGATTTGGTTATTAAAAACTCCTAAATCGCCAGATGAAATCATGAAAGATTTTAGGCATTGCGTCGACCAAAAAGATCGTCTTGCGGTATTTCCAATCGACCAAAATTTGTTAAATATTTTGAAGGAGTAAAAGACCCCTTATCATTTATTAGCAGTAATAAATGATTTTGAAACAGTAGAAAGATTATAATCATTCTACTGTTTCAGGGGGTTCATTCCTTACAACTAGGAGAATCCCATGTCCATCTTAAGTTGGGACGATTTTGAAGATGATTCGCAAAAACCGACTACACCTGAACACAAGTCTGCGCCCCTCGACTCGCAAAAAACGGTTAATACGCAAGTGGTATCTGATTCAGAGCAACCATCGCCGCGCGTGGCAGTTGCACAACCCACTGGAACCAGTACCATCCGATCAACAAATCCAACCGATTCGTTGGCTCGAGCATCTGAAGCCTTAGAAAACCTTGATGTTGCACCAGGCTTAGAAGAGCTTGAAATGGGTGCACAGCGCGTACAAGTTGATGATAAAGCTATGATCAACTGTCGTGCAGACTTAAACCAGCTTGTTCCATTTAAATACGAGTGGGCTTGGCAAAAGTATCTTGACGGGTGTGCAAACCACTGGATGCCGCAAGAAGTGAACATGAACCATGATATCGCGCTTTGGAAGTCTGAAAATGGCTTAACAGAAGATGAGCGTACGATTGTAATGCGTTCTTTAGGTTTCTTCTCAACTGCAGATTCGTTGGTTGCAAACAACTTGGTATTAGCAATCTACCGCCATATTACAAACCCTGAATGCCGCCAATACATTTTGCGTCAAGCATTTGAAGAAGCGATTCATACACATGCGTATCAATACTGTATTGAATCTTTAGGTATGGATGAAGGCGAAGTCTTCAACATGTATCGTGAGATTCCAAGTGTTGCACGTAAAGCATCATGGGGCTTGAAATATACACAATCTTTAACTGATCCTAATTTCCATACAGGAACACCTGAAAACGACCAACGTTTACTTCGTAACTTGATCGCATTCTACTGTGTACTTGAAGGTATCTTCTTCTACTGTGGCTTTACTCAAATCTTGAGTATGGGTCGTCGCAACAAGATGAATGGTGTTGCTGAGCAATTCCAATACATCCTACGTGATGAATCAATGCACTTGAACTTTGGTATTGATATGATCAACCAAATCAAGATTGAGAACCCTCACCTTTGGACTGCTGAATTCCAACAAGAAGTCATTCAAATGATTCTTGAAGGTACCATGCTTGAGATCGAATACGCACGTGATACGATGCCACGTGGTGTATTGGGTATGAATGCAAGCATGATGGAAGAATACTTGAAATTCATCTGTAACCGTCGTTTATCGCAACTTGGTTTACCAGAGCAATTCGCTGGTGTAACAAACCCATTTGCATGGATGTCTGAGATGATGGACTTGCGTAAAGAGAAGAATTTCTTTGAAACGCGTGTTACGGATTACCAAACTGGTGGTGCGTTAAGCTGGTAAGGTCATTTACCGAGTGGAAAAAGGCTGTCATTAGACAGCCTTTTTTAATGGTAATAAATATCAAATGTCCCCTTAACCTACAAAACTTAGATTGACTAGAACAAGAAACAATAAGACCTATAATCTACCATTCAAAATGACTTGAATAATACATATTGCAACATTTGGTATACCAAAATCATTTCTATTTTAAAGTAAAATTCACCAACTTTTTCTCCAAACATCAGTAAAGACAACCCTTTTACTGATGTGCCTTGATTGCGCCAATTCTTATTGAAATCCTTTCTCTCTATATTACCGATATAGGGAGTCATTTAATTTTTAAGGTAAATTGAATGAAAAAATTCTGGAAGTATTTATTAGTACTATTACTGGTACTAATAGTGATTGCTATTGCCTTTCTTTTTAGACCGATTACGTCTAAGGCAATTAAAACGAAAAATGATGAAACTGTTGTTGATGCTGTATTGGTCGGCGGTGGAATCATGAGTGCCACACTTGGTACTTACCTCAACGAGTTACAACCTGACTGGAACATCCGCATGTATGAACGTCTTGATGCAGTCGCACAAGAAAGTTCAAATGGCTTTAACAATGCGGGTACAGGACACTCTGGCTTTATGGAAATGAACTATACCGAAGAAAAAGACGGTAAAATGGACATTTCTAAAGCGGTTAAAGTGGCAAGCCAATTCGAAATTGCTAAGCAATTCTGGGCTTATCAAGTGAAACAAGGTGTATTAGAAACACCAAGTACATTCATTAACCCAGTACCACACATTGCATTCGTATGGGGCGATAATGTGAACTTCATGGAAAAGCGTTATGCTGCCATGATTCAAAATCCGTTATTCGCTGGCATGAAATTGAGTGAGGACAAAGCCGAAATTCAGCAGTGGGCACCATTGGTGATGGACGGTCGTGATCCTCAGCAAAAAGTGGCTGCAACTCGTATGGACGTTGGTTCTGACGTGAACTACGGTGCAATCACCAAGCAATTGATTAACAATCTCGAGAAAAGTCCAAACTTTAAACTCAGAACTTCGACTGAAGTCACTGGGATTAGTAAGAATGACGATAATACTTGGTCTGTTGCATTCAAAGATGTCAAATCTGGTGAAGTCAGTCATGTAAAAACACGTTTCGTGTTTATTGGTGCTGGCGGTGCTGCAATTAAATTATTGCAAATGACTGGTTTACCAGAAGCGCAACAATATGCGGGCTTCCCTGTGGGTGGTGAGTTCCTTGTGACTGACAATCCTGCGGTCACAGCAAAACACACGGCCAAGGTCTATGGTCGTGCTGATCTGGGTGCGCCTCCAATGTCTGTTCCACATATCGATACCCGTTATATCGACGGTAAAAAATATGTGTTGTTTGGCCCATTTGCAACCTATTCAAACAAGTTCCTAAAACATGGTTCACAGCTTGATTTGCTTGCATCGACCAACAAAAACAACGTCTTGCCTATGGCTGCAATTGGTCTACAAAATGCTGATCTTGTTCAGTATCTCGTAAGCCAAGTGTTAATGTCTGATGCAGATCGTTTCAACGAGTTGAAAAAATACTACCCTGAAGCTGATCCTAAAGACTGGCATTTACAACAAGGTGGTCAACGCGTTCAGATCATCAAAAAAGAGCCAGGCAAACCTGCCAAATTGCAATTCGGTACAGAAATCTTTGCATCTAAAGACAAGTCTGTAACTGCATTGTTGGGTGCTTCTCCGGGTGCATCTACATCACCTTACATCATGCTTAACTTGCTTGAAAAAGCATTCCCTGAGCAGACTAAAGGTGTATGGAATGACAAATTGCATGAGATCGTACGTTCTTATGGTAAAGACCTTGCAACAGATCCAGCGTTGTTAGATCAAATCCGTCAATACTCAAGTGCAACTTTGGGCTTGAATTATACGACTCCAGCAAACTTAGTTCCTGCTAAGAAAGTAGAAAAAGCTGAAGCTGTTGCTCAATAAGTAACGCTAAGTACATCAAAAAGGGAGGAGTTTTGGCTCTTCCCTTTTTCTCATTTTGTCTTTTATTTTTATACTATGCCTTCTGCTGCACCCCACTCTGCTTTTGCTGCATTTGCCAGTCGTGACTTTAAGTTATTGACTCTCAATCAATGCTGCCTGACTTTTGCGGTGCTGATTCAAGAGGTGCTGATTGCCTTTCATTTGTATCAAATCACCAAAAATCCACTTTTCCTCGGTTTACTCGGGATCATGGATTTTTTACCTTTTATGGCGCTGTCTTTATGGGGTGGTTATATTGCTGATCGTTTTAATCGGCAGCGTATTTTACAAATCAGTTTTAGCTTTGCCATCCCCTTATCGATTGCTTTGTGGATCAGTTTTGATCTTTTCCACACCCAAACCATCAGTGCAAATTTATTATTAATCTCATCCTTGAGTATTTTATTTTTATTTGGCTGTATTCGCGGCATATACAGTCCCTGCTTTAATTCTTTACGTCCTTTTGTCGTACCCGAACATTTGTATACTAATGCAGCAACATGGACCAGCATTTGCTGGCAAGCTTGCGGCATACTTGCACCCGTGGTTGGCGGTTTTCTATTGGCACATCTGGATTTGGATATTACTTTTAGCGTCATCGTGGCACTTTTTTTAAGTGGCAGTATTGCCCTCTGGTGTTTGCAAAAACGAGATTTTCCTCAAATCCAAACAGAATCGGTAACTCAAAGTCTAAAAGACGCACTACAATTTATTTTTAAAACCAAAATTATTTTTTGGGCGATGTTTCTCGATCTCGGCTCTGTTTTCTTTGGCGGCATCATCGCACTACTGCCCATTTTTGCCCAAGATATTTTGCATGTCGGTGCCGATGGTTTTGGTCTATTACGCGCTGCGCCTGCATTTGGTGGCTTGGTCATGATGCTGATCTTGGTGCGTTACCCGCCCAAATCTAGACCGTGGCAGATCATGCTGATTGCCGTCACTGGCTTTGCACTATGCACCTTGTTATTTGCTGTTACCAGACACCTCTATTTTTCGATCGCAGTTCTCATTATTATGGGGGCATGTGACAGCATTAACATAATTATCCGTCAAACGATTCTACAACTGATTCCACCCAAGGACATGCTTGGACGTGTCGCTGCCATTAATGGCATCTTTGTCACCTCGAGTAATGAACTGGGTGCATTGCAGTCCAGTGTGATGACACGCTTTTTTAGCGTGGTGTCCGCTATGTTGATTGGCGGTTCACTGTCTTTGTTCTGTGTACTACTGACCAAGATCAAAACCAAAGATTTATTGAAGTTTCGTTTTTAATCCCCCAAACAAACAGCTATTTAAAAAACCAATATCATATGAAACATACTTTGCCCGAATCTTCAGGTCCCTCCAAATTTATTATTTTTTCCGTTTTTATATGGCTAGTGCTGATGTGGCTACAGTCGACCTATATTATCATTATCGGGGGTCAAGCCTATCTGTTCTGGACTTCTTTGGGTCTGTTGATTCTGAACGTACTCAGCTTGCGCCCCAACATCTTAAAAAATCGAATTGCTCTGGCGATTACAGCACTACTGTTGCTCTATCTGGGCTTTCACTCTTTATTTTGCACCTATTTGATCATCGCTTTTTACTGTATTTTCTATTTATATGAGAGTGAATATAAACATAAACGCGCCATTAAGTTGATCAGCCTGTTTTTGATCATGATCGTTTTTGCAATCTACCAAAGCCAATCACTGCATGAACTCAAAAGCCATTATGCAAACTATGAAACGGGTGAAACATGGCAAAAATATGGTGCGCTATAAACCCTAACATTTATGTTTTTTGTGTTCTTGATCAAATCATTTTTCTATATGTAACCATAAACTGAAGTGTATCCTGCAAAGTCAGTTGAGCAGGTTTAGCCCGATAGAAATTGATATTCGTGTCCTGTAGGATTAGTTTTGTGATCAAAATATCTTGATTGCGTTACTACACCGACTTTCTGTAATTGTTTTTCTAATTCAAGTGCTTGTTATTCTTACTTTTCTGTTTGAGATATTCAACATGTTGGCGATCTGTTTTCCATGAAGATTCCAATATTTCTTTTTCTATTCTGTAATGAATTCTTTTTTGCTTCATTGAACTGATTACTTCCTCATTGAAGCTCTTTACATAATTTATCCATGCCTTTCCACGAAATACATTTTCAGGCATCTCTGTTTTGAATTCACTTCTAGGAGTAAAAACAATAACTGAATGCAAATATTTTGGTTCAAGTATATCACTTAAAATCATCTCCAAAACTTTCATGTGTTTGTAGTTTTGATGTAATGGATTTTGAAATTTATAACTTTTTTTATAAATCTTTTGCGTCCATTGTTTCTGACGAGCACTACCAAAAATCCAACCCGTATAGTTTTTCGTTTCTATAATAAAAACACCGTAAGGACTTATTAGAATGTGATCAATTTGTGTTGTTCCCTGCTCTTGGTCAGGAATCGTACAGTTATTTAACAGAATATACTCATCGCCTAATGCTTTATCGACATGTACGGCAACCATGAGTTCACCCATCTTTCCTTTAAAATGGGGCGATTTCAAATAAGTAAGAACAGCTAAAATAATAATGATAAAAATAAAATAGAAAAGCATCTCTTCCCAATCACTTATAGTTTTTGAAGTTTAAAATAATAAATCTAATACGTTATAAATATTATATTAATAACATAATCAATTAATTCAGACGTAAAAAAACCGCTAACTTAGCGGTTTTTTATCTCATCTTAAAGATGATGGTCGGAGCAGTAGGATTCGAACCTACGACCCCCTGGTCCCAAACCAGGTGCACTACCAGGCTGTGCTATGCTCCGAAATTGGGGTGAATGACGGGATTCGAACCCGCGACAACCGGAATCACAATCCGGGGCTCTACCAACTGAGCTACATCCACCATCAAAACTTTGATTCTACATACCAAGCTACCAAATGGCGCGCCTGACAGGATTCGAACCTGTGACCATCCGCTTAGAAGGCGGATGCTCTATCCAACTGAGCTACAGGCGCATAACGATGATAATACTATCACGATACTTCGCCGATATTTAAAACTATGTTTTTCAACATATTTTAAATGGTCGGAGCAGTAGGATTCGAACCTACGACCCCCTGGTCCCAAACCAGGTGCACTACCAGGCTGTGCTATGCTCCGATTTCTTTTCAGCTTTTAGCGTATCGCACATCGTGCGGTACGGTGTGCATTCTAGGCGCGACGCCCTAGAACGTCAACACCTATTTTTCAAAAAAAGAATAAATCCTTATCAAATGTATATTTAACAAGCATTTTTAGACGTTTTAGCGTTTCAAAGAAGCACTAAAGTTCAACATTCGATCTAAGGGTAATTTCGCGCGTTCAGCAAGAGCAGGATCAACGTGTATTTCTTGATCGGCATGTTGTAATACATGCAAGATTCCATCCAGTTCATTCATCGCCATCCACGGACAATGTGCGCATGAACGACAAGTTGCCCCCTCACCTGCGGTTGGTGCTTCAAATAATTCTTTATCAGGCGCTGCTTGTTGCATTTTATAGAAAATACCGCGATCCGTTGCCACGATCATTTGTTTATGTGGCAAGGTCTGAGCTGCTTTAATCAGTTGCGAGGTGCTCCCCACCGCATCAGCAATATCCACTACTGATTCAGGTGACTCTGGATGAACTAAAACCGCTGCATCTGGATAGAGCGCTTTCATTTGCGCAATACCACGGGCACGGAATTCTTCATGCACGATACATGCACCATCCCACAACAACATTTCAGCGCCCGTTTTCTTTTGAATATAGCGACCTAAATGCTGATCTGGTGCCCAAATAATTTTTTCGCCCAAACTATCTAAATGTTCAATGATCTCAACCGCACAACTAGAAGTCACCACCCAGTCGGCACGCGCCTTCACTGCCGCCGAGGTGTTGGCATACACCACCACGGTATGGTCAGGATGCTGGTCACAGAATGCGGTGAACTCATCCACAGGACAACCCAAATCCAGTGAACAAGTTGCTTCCAAAGTTGGCATCAACACTGTTTTCTCTGGTGAGAGAATCTTGGAGGTTTCGCCCATAAATTTCACCCCTGCCACCACCAGTGTTGTAGCAGGATGGTCACGACCAAAACGTGCCATTTCCAGTGAGTCAGAAACACAGCCACCCGTCAGTTCAGCAAGCTCTTGTACTTCAGGATCACAGTAATAGTGCGCCACCAGCACTGCATTTCGCTTTTTCAACTCAGCTGCAATTTGGGCAAACTTTTCTTGTTTCACTTCTGGGCTAAGACTATTGTCCTTTGGCTCGCCCAAACGATCTAAATGCGCCTGCACAATATTTTTGGCTTCGTTCGCAATTAAATTCGCATCATTCATAAAGCGTCTTCTCTATCCTGCGTGCTTGCATCGCTGCAAACTTATAACGTGGGTATCTTGGTGAGCATTTAGTTAATATCACACTATCCACATACCAGCTTATAAAAAAAGCCTCACTGTGGAGGCTTTATTATAACGCAAATTTATGAACGATAATCGGCATTAATTTTGACATAGTCATAAGAAAAGTCACAGGTATAAACCGTGTCTTTAGCAGTACCACGACCGAGGTCAATACGAATGGTAATTTCCTTTTCAGCCATGACGGCTGCACCTGCTTCTTCAGTATAATCTGGGTTTGCACCACCATCTAAGCAAATCTGTACATCACCTAACCAAACTTGTACTTTACTACTATCTAGGTTGGGTACACCTGCCTTACCAATCGCCATCACAATTCGCCCCCAGTTTGGATCTGAAGCGAATAAAGCTGTTTTAATTAAAGGCGACTCAGCAACGCTATAGGCAACATCACAACATTCTTGAGTATTTTCTCCACCATCAACCTGTACCGTAATGAATTTAGTTGCACCTTCACCATCACGAACAATCAATTGTGCTAAACGATTCATAATACGCGCAAGTACATCCAGCACTTGTTGGTAACGAGGGTCATCTTGTGACTCAATTTCTGCGCCACCAGCTAGACCTGTTGCTACAAAGATACAAGAGTCATTGGTTGAAGTGTCGCCATCGATTGTGATGCGGTTAAACGAATGTTCGACAGTCGTTTGTAACAGTTGCTGAACAAGTACTTTTGATATTGGTGCATCTGTTGCAACAAAGCTCAACATGGTTGCCATGTTCGGGCGAATCATACCCGCACCTTTACTGATTCCAGTCATGGTGTATGTCACACCATCAAGCTCAAACTGTTCAGATGCACCTTTCGGAGTAGTATCTGTGGTCATAATGCCAGAAGCAGCTTCAGTCCAACGATCCGCATTTAAATCATTTAATGCAGGCTGAATACCTTGAACTAAACGCTCAATCGGAAGTTGCTCACCGATTACACCTGTTGAAAATGGTAGAATCTGATTCGCTTGGACACCTGCTAATTCCGCTAATTTGGCACACGTCGTTTCTGCATTTTTATAACCTACAGTTCCTGTTGCCGCATTTGCATTACCAGTGTTAATAATCAAATAACGTGGTGTATTTTCTGCCAAGTGTTTTTTACTAAGCAAAACCGGCGCAGCAGCAAATGCACTTTGAGTAAATACACCTGCAACATTTGAGCCTTCAGCAAATTCAAAAATGACCAGATCGCGTCGGTTTGGATAACGGACATACGCCTCAGTTGAGCCAATTTTTACACCCTGCACCACATGCATAAGTGGCATAGTTACGTCACCAACAGCCATTTTTAAACTTCCATTCAATTTGTTATGAAAAAGAAAATGAATACATACCCTATATATGAGACTCGGAAAGGTCATCTATAACCTGAGTGGTATTTGTAATATCCCGTTTCTGCGATAGATAAAACAAATGCAACAAGTGAACAGGTTTTGTAGATGACAATGCCTTTGGTTACTTTGGGCGAAACCAAAGTAACTCGAACCGAAGGTTATTCCTAATATTAAATTACACTAAGCAAGACACCGCCTCGCGAATAACTGAGTTACGGTTCAAGTCATAAAATATGTCGATTCATATCTGTTAAGTAGCTTATTCCAAAAAGAAATGAAAATCGAGTATTAACACTACAGATTATGGAATTTGGCTTTGCTCTAAACTCAGTAAAATCTGCTTCTTATCCAAACCACCTGCAAAACCAACTAATGCCCCACTCGAACCAATCACCCGATGACATGGCGCAATAATCGAAATCGGATTCTTACCATTGGCTGCCCCAACAGCACGCACTGCTTTTTCATTACCAATCTGAACGGCTATTTCCTTATAACTACGTGTTTCGCCATATGGAATAGTTAATAAAGTCTGCCAAACCTGTTGTTGAAAATCTGTCCCTTGAAAGTCCAAAGGTAAATCAAATTGCTGACGTTGCCCTGCAAAATACTGTTCTAATTGTTTTTTAACTCGAAGTAACATCGGATGTTGATGATCTTGTATCAGTTCAGCCAGTCGAACTCGTTTATGATCTTCATTGTCCCACATCACGGCGACCAGTGCATGATCATGAGCAACCAGTTTTAATGCACCCACAGGAGAATCCATGTACATATACACCAGTTGCATTACACTCTCCTTAAACCATTAATTTGATGACAATTTCATCAGCATTAAGCCAGATACAATTAATATTGCAGCAATCATTCGCATCGCAGTCATTGGTTCATTTAAAACCATGATGCCAACAATAAATGATCCTATCGCACCAATTCCCGTCCAAACCGTATAAGTTGTACCCAAAGGCAACGATCGCATTGCAATTGACAATAATACGACACTTAAAATCATAAAAATGAGGGTCACGATACTTGGCGTTAGCTTGGTAAAACCCTCAGACATCTTCATTGAATATGCCCAAATAATTTCAAAAATACCCGCCAAAATTAAAATTGCCCATGCCATTTTTCACACTCAACCTTAACAAGAGTTGGGTCGTCCCAACGTGATGCTTTTGAAGTGAGGTCGTCCTCTTAGGAAAAGCAGTGTACTGTAAAATTTCGAGATTATGTGAAAGGTTAAGTATGGATTCCAGTGCAGTATTTTAAAAATTAAAAGTTTATCTAAGGTTAAGATTTACTGCCATGAAATCTGATCGACCTGCATTAGCTCACATGCCCCGTTTCCTGTATCTTCACGGGATAAAGAACTTTTCCAATGCCAGCCATCTTTTGTCTGTATTTCGATTAAAGAACCCTTTAAATAGACTAAATCATCTTTTTTAATTTTTTTCATTTGAGATGCGATATAAGCATTGGCAGGAACTAGATGCATATTGGCACTATGCGTTGCGATTTCTCTCAAAGAAATAGGCGGTTGATGATCTATACGCCAGTGATACCAACGATTACTTTGTGATACATCAATTTGTTTATAGATCTGCGGATTTGCCATATCTCCCCAACCAACAGCAATATCCATTGGTGAAAATTCAGCTTCACGCCCTAAATTGTAGTCTTCTCTAGAAAGCACACGAAATGCACCTTCATAACTCTCCAATGCATTAATCTGTACACCTTGTTGGGTGGTCATTTGACTAATATTTGGCGCTGGTTTTAATACCTGTGTCCAAACCAACCATGCTATAGCCAATCCTAGTACACCATACATCCATCTTGGCATGCTTAATTATCCTTCTTTCTCTGTAAGCATTTTATCCATTGCTTTAAATGATTGAAGCATGAAATTAAAAAATGACCTAAAACACTTAAATAATTATCCTGTGACTCAACTTTATGCTCCTGTAAAGTTGCAGTATCTGTATTCAAAGTATTCATTTCTAAAGGTTCATAATGTGACAAAGTTTGTTGTAACTCAGCTCCCAAGCTCAAGCGAATTAGAGCAATTGTCACTTCATCAATTCCACAATGATGATATAAAGTTAGATGACGTGTATCTAAATCAATACTATGTTCAACTAAAATTTCAGCAAATGGCAATAATGCTTTTCGAATACGTTGTACTTCCACCAAACTACTCATGTGTGGAATATAATAAAAACTGACTTTCATACTGCCGCCATCACGTGGAACAGTGTCAAATTGAGTTATCAAATTTTGTGTTTTTTCTCTCCGACTTAGAGATTCATTTGCTTTATCAGTTATTAAATTGTCTTGTTGTTCTAAAGCCATTTATGCACCATGAATGACTCAAAAAAGATACTGCTAGTATAAACCAACAGTATCTCAGGATAGTGACATTTTAGACAAAGGATCAGAACTTTAACGTAAGTCCCAAACCATATAGCCAACCTTTTTTACTGTCTGTAGCCGACTGTAATTCGGTTTGTTTCAAACCTTTGTTGTATGCATAAGCGACATCAATAAATGGCATTATTTTTTTACTGATTTCATAACGCGTTTGCAGGCCTATCTGAAGTTTAGATAATCCAGATTTATTTGCATAACTTGACTCATCATTGAATATTACATCTGCATTCAAATAAGGTTGAGCAATCAACTTTTGCGTAAATAATACATCCCGTGTTGTTTCCAAACTCAGTTGCCAGCGTTGGTTTTGACCTGCATAAATATAGGCTTCGGTTTCAAAAAAATACGGCGCTAGACCATGTAATCCCAATACCGCGTCCCATTGATTTTTATCATGCTTTTGCTCAGGCTGATATTGATAACGAACACCTGTTTGTACATCCCAAAAGTCAGCAACATTGCGGCTGTATAACAGCTTTGTTTCGGTTTGAGTTTTTTCCGATTCTGCTTTTTCAACATGTGCTTGAATGAATATTTTATTTTTATCACTTCCCACCCATGTTTTTAGCTCAGTACTTGCACTGCCTCGACCATCGTCATCAGCGATCCATGCATTTTTAATCGCTGTGGCTTGATAAATTTGTCCACCATGTTCACGATGATGATCATGTGTGTCATGTTGAATATCAGATGGTACTTGCTTTAATTCAGGTTGATGTTCTAAATGATCAACAGGAGATGATGTCTCCATCAATATATTCTGTTGTACCGACTGATCCATTTGCATCATTTGATCATGCCCCTCATGTGCAGATGCAAATACACTCAAACAAGAAACCATGCCACCAATTGCTAATAATTGTGTATAGCGTTTCATCGTAGAAGCTTGCTTAGTGATGTGCATGGCTTGCTCCTTGAGTAGGTTGAACAGACATAGTTTGTGAAACTTTGCTGCCATCGACATTTGCGACAATCAATTTACTCATCATGCCCGCACTCATGTGGTATAACAGGTGACAATGAATCGCCCATTCACCGAGCTCATCCGCAGTCAGTAGAGCTGTAACAGTTTTGCCCGGCGACACGATCACCGTATGTTTATTTGGCATATCCTGCGGTGCCTGACCATTCTCCAACTGCATAAACATGCCATGTAAATGCATTGGATGCGCCATCATACTTTCATTCACAAATTTGAGACGGATACGTTCGCCATAACGCACGGTTAAAGGTTTGAAGTCAGGATCACTAAACTTTTTACCATCAATCGTCCAGATGTAACGTTCCATCGTACCCCCAAGACGAATCACCAATTCTCGCTCTGCTGGACGACTATAACGCTCAGGTTGTGATTGCAACGACTTCAAATCTGCATAAGTTAAGGCTTTCTGACCGATTGGTGTTGCTGCATTCGCCCAGCCCTGAACGGTATCTGAAGTTGTTTTTTCAGAAGATGCCACCATCTGGTGTTGGCTATGATCTGAGGGCGTTGCTGAAGCTGACATATCCATCTGACCGTGTGCACTATGATCCATACCCGACATGTTCATCCGACCATGTCCACTATGATCCATTTTCGACATGTCCATTTTTTCATGTGAGCGATGATCCATCGCTGTTTTTTGCATCGGTGTAACTGGTGCTTTACCTTGAGGCATCTGATGCTGACTATGATTCATATTGGCCATATTCACTGGCTGATCTGAACCATGGTTCATTTTGCTCATATCCATCTGACCATGCGAACCATGATCCATGCCCATATCTTCCATCGTCAATAATGCACGTGGGCGCGCTTTAGGAATCTGAACCTTTTGCGTATTCGGTGTCATGCTATTGTGCAATGAAGCAATTGCAAAACCAGAACGGTCGATTGATTCAGCTTCAATTTGATAATGTGCCTGCTTAGGTTCCACTAACACATCATAAGTTTCTGCTGTGCCAATACGAAACTCATCCACAGGAACGGGTTTCACTGGCTGACCATCGGCACTAACGACTGTCATTTTTAGGTTGGGAATACGCACATCAAAAAAAGACATGGCTGACGCATTGATAAAGCGCAAACGAATCTTTTCACCCATTTTAAAAGCGCCTGTCCAATTTTGTTGAGGTGTTTTCCCATTCACCAAGAAAGTATAACCAGTGACATCAGATAAATCGGTTTTGAGCATCCGCATCTGGTTCCACATCGAACGATCTTGCCACGTTGCTTTTAAACCGTCTTGTTTCACCTGCTTCCAGACATCACCCACCGTTTCACGTTGGTTTTGGTAATACTCAGCCGACTTCTTCAAATTTGCCATGATCTTGTCGCTTTCCGTTTCATGAAAATCAGACAACATCACCACATAATCACGCTCAGCTTTTTCATATGCGGCAACAGGCTGTTTTCCTTTTGGATAAATCACCAGAGGACCATATAAACCATCCTGTTCCTGTCCTTTACTATGCGCGTGATACCAGTAAGTTCCGTTTTGGCGCACCTTGAAACGATAGGTAAAATCACTCTTTGGCTTAATGCCCTGAAAGCCATTAAAACCGGGTACACCGTCCATCAATCCTGGCAAAAGCAATCCATGCCAATGTAATGACGTATCTTGATCTTTGAGTTGATTATGCACATGAATGACCGCTTCATCCCCTTCTTCAAACTCTAATAACGGCGCAATAAATTTGCCATTTACCGTAATACGTTTGACAGGTTTTCCAGTGACATTGACCATTCCTTGATTAATGTTCAGATGATATTCTTTTATTGCAGCCAAACTATAAGGCGCAAAAATTAAGCTTAAGCCAGCAATGACACCAGCATATATTTTTGAGGACATAATATTTTCCTAATCTGTGAACTATTTTTAAATCGCTCGTTGAAGCGAAAAAGAGCTTCTAAGACAGATTAGGTTTTAGGTGGACGTAAAATTTCTTGCCAATGACCTGCAAGATGACGAGCTTGATACGCTGTATTTTTATATGTGTTTAACTCAAAAAAAGGTGAAACAGACAGGCTTGGAATTTGTTGATCGAGTGCAAAATTAATCGTTTGGCAATGTGAAATATTATTACAACCAGGGCAATGTTGCTGATCTTGTATTTGCCCATCATGGCATTTAACCACATTGGTTACATCATGCGACATATCCATTTGATGATGCGGACGTGTCATCTGTTGATCATGACATGGTATCACTTGCGCTGTAGGCGTCTTTTGATCAAGTTGAATCTTTTGGACTGCTGCAATAGACGCACCGCTTCCCCCGATAAAAAATATCATCAGGAATACAAACCATAGATGCTTGTATTTTTTATGAAGCTGCACTAAATATCCTTGGATCAATCATCAAATGAATGCGATTTACTTAGCATAATTTCTTTCTATCTTATGCACAATCTACTTTATGTTCAACTTATGCTAATTTCATGCATTTAAGCAACAGGATTGCAGATTTATCAAGCAAAAAGAATAAAATACGTTATGAACAAAAATAAAGCAAAATAAAGGACTTGACGCACAAAAAAAGGACAAAAATTTGTCCTTTTTTGATATTTTTGTTGAGAATATAAACAACTGAAATCATTTTGTTTATTTTAACAACATCTTATCCACTTGCTTATCAACACGGTTATCCACTCAGTTATAAACAAAGTTATCCACAACCTTATGTGAAAAATAGGATGAAAACACTAAATTTCTTTTGCACCAACTTGAGCTAATTCTGCACGCATTTGATCAATTACCGTTGTATAGTCAGGTTGACCAAAAATTGCAGAACCTGCTACAAACATATCCGCACCCGCTTCAGCAATTTCACGAATATTTGCTGGACCGACGCCACCATCAACCTCTAATCGAATATCAAGACCGCTGGCATCAATGATTTTGCGTGCTTGGCGAAGTTTCTCCAATGTCATTGGAATAAATTTTTGCCCACCAAAACCAGGGTTCACACTCATCAATAAAATTTGATCTACTTTATCGAGAACATAATCAAGATAATGTAAAGGGGTTGCTGGATTGAAAACTAAACCTGCTTTAGCACCACCCGCCTTGATCAGTTGTAAAGAACGATCAATATGATCCGTTGCTTCTGGATGGAAAGTAATAATATCTGCGCCTGCCTCCAAAAAATCACCGATCATACGATCAACAGGTGAAACCATCAGATGCACATCAATTGGCGCCTTAATTCCATAATTTTTCAATGCCTTACAAATACCTGCACCAAAAGTTAAGTTTGGTACATAATGGTTATCCATGACATCAAAATGCACAACGTCTGCACCCGCAGCTAAAACTTTTTCTACATCTTCACCTAAACGTGCAAAATCAGCAGATAAAATCGAAGGAGCAATTAAATAAGGCTTGGACATGAATGACCTGGCAAACTTTGAAAAATGATAATTGAATTATAACAAATTCATCGGCTTTAGGCTGTTACAAAGATACGATTACGACATTGCAAACTTGCAACAACACGTTGCATGAATACTGTTTTTGACTGCATACGATTTTGCTATTTTTAATGGTGAAATCATATGCAGTTAAAAAATGAATAGTACGACACAAATTACAACTCACGATGGTAAACGTATCAGTAAACATTTATTGAATCACTGGAAGCACAAATTTGAAGTATCAGAGACTGAGCAGTATTCAAAAATTTTTATGCCGACAGCAACAGTGACGCTTACACCATAAGAACAGCATTTAGATGTATTGATTGAAAATCAGCAAGAAGATGTTGCTCGTCTAGAACAGGTGGTTATTGATCATTTAAATCGTATGGCACAACAAGAGTTTATTGTTGAATGGCAGCATCATTAAAAAAGAAGCTCAATCGAGCTTCTTTTTTTTAAGCCATTCCCTTTTGTAACTGAATCGCATGAAATTGCAGATGATCATCAATAAAACTTTGAATAAAGTAATAACCATGATCGTAGCCTTTGTGCTGGCGTAAAGTTAAATGTTGCCCTGCTTCTAGGCAAGCTTGCTTAAACTTTTCAGGATTCAATTGAGCATAAAACTGATCGTCTAGACCTTGATCAATTAAAATTTCCGCAAAGACTCCACCCTTTTGCTGAACTAAAGCGGTTGCATCATGTGCTAACCATTGCTGTTGATCCGTACCTAAATAGTGACTAAATGCCTTTTCTCCCCACGGACAAATACTTGGCGCGCAAATCGGAGCAAAAGCTGAAACCGATTTAAATTGCTCTGGGTATTTAAACGCCAAAGTTAATGCACCATGTCCACCCATTGAATGTCCAAAAATTCCAATCTGACTTTCAATAATCGGAAATGCTTGTAAAACATGTGCATAAAGTTCATCAACCAAATAAGACTCCATTTGGTAATGTTCAACCCAAGGTTGTTGAATAGCATTGATATAAAAGCCTGCACCCTGACCAATGTCCCAATGATCGCCCTGTGCAACTCCCTCTCCACGCGGAGAGGTATCAGGACAAATTAAAATCAGACTCAGCCGAGCTGCCATACGTTGTGCATGTGCTTTAATCGCAAAGGTGTCTTCAGTGCAAGTTAAACCCGCAAGATAAAATAATGCTGAACAAGGCTTTCCTTCTAAAGCAGCAGGAGGTAAATACACTCCAACTTTGGTTAGACCTTTAAGATGCTGTGATTCCAGTTGATAAATACGCTGTTCACCCTCAAAACAACGATTTTTTTGCAGTAGCTGCATGTTGATTATCCTGTGTTTTTGTAATGTCTGTTGTTGTGATATTTTGTGTTGGGAATAAATACGGCTCAAGTTGTGGCAACATCAATTCCATGTTACGACCAATGACCCATTGCGGCTCAGATGGTTCAAATCCTTGAGCTGTTTCCCACTGTGTCACAGTTTGTTTAGACTGATCAAATGCTTTTTTCATCGAGGATTGTTCACGCATCGCCAAATCGAAGAAAGCACGACCAAAATAAGTGTAATCTGCTTCATTATTACAACCAAAAGAGGTTTTATCTGCGGCTGAAGCAGTAATAATTAAGGTTTCAGGCGACTGTAACGCTGGAATAAAACTTCCTGAATAACACGCTGAAATTACAATCACTCGCCAACGAATACCTGATTTATCGAGCGTTTCACGTAGCCATTTCGGGTCGACTTGCCCTAATTCTAATGGTGCATTTTCGAGTTCAAAATGATTACGCTCACCGTGGGATGTCATATAAAGAAATAATACATCGCTATCACGGTTCATCTGCTGACCAATCCGACGCAACGCTAACTCAATACTGGTTTTAGATGCAATTGGAACATCTAGACGTGTCGCAGGATTATTAATCAACATAATGGAACGTCCAAACGTTCCAAAACGGGTATCAAATTGCTCTCTAATGCGCTCAATTTCAGATTTGAAAACATCAGCGTAGCTATCGCCAGCTACGCCCATAAAATACCAATGGCTTTTCGCAATATCACCATATTGGATTTGATCTAAAGCTTTGTCCAACACATGACTTTGCGCATAAAAAGCATCTTCAGCAAAACTTGGTGGTGTTTCTTCAACTTTCCAAATCGGTTGATCTTTTACCGAAAGCTGCCAAACCACCATGGTTGCAATAGTCGCAATAAAAACTAAAGCACGCTCCCACCACGGCCAATTTAATGCCCGTGAAAATACCCAAATCACAGCCAGACTTTGCCAAACAAATAGTCCAACAAATAATGGTGGTAAGAAACCATTATAGATTGTATCGGGAATGAAATTTAGATAGCCATTTGAACCTAAATATTGGATCAAACACTGTAATAATAAGATATTGGTATCAAGCACTAACCATAATAATGCAGGTACAAGCATTAAACGGGCTTGGTTCATGCGTTGCGAAAGGAAAATCCCCACAATTAAGGCAATAAAAGGCCACAGTGCGTAACCAATCAAACCTTGAGGGTTGAACTCACCAATTTGCCCTGCCACCAACCAGCTATAAAGTGAGTTGGTACAACCACCTAAAATACCCCAAATAATGAGCTGGGTAATTGATGGATGAACAATCTGTAAGGAACGTCGAGACCCAAGGAACAACCACATTCCAGCAATTTGGTTACTTTTAAAATCATGCCAGATATTAATGGAAGGTTTGAGGTCGATCATAAAGTTCTTCGGGTATTTCTCTTTTCAAGCTTAGATTGAAAATATGTCTATCTTTTATCAAATGAAGATGACTTTTCCTAAAAGGAACAACGTCTTTCCTTCATTTAATCTCGACAAGAATTTTTTATCAATCATGCTTTTGCACTATATCACAAATCTTTACCGAGCATTCACCTAAGCTAAACAATCACTTGGATAAAAGTTAAGTTGAACTTTTGGGAAAATATGCATCAAAACGACAAGCATCACCTAACCATTGATGATCTGGAGTTTGATCAGCCAAATAAACTGCATGTCGAGGTCGTTTTACAATAACGCGTTTAGCGATTTTACTGGCAAGATGCAGTAATTCATCACCTAAATCCATTTCACCATCTTCAGGTAATAACATATGCAATAATTGCATTTGCTTTTTGACCTGTGCCTGTTTCTTTTGTGCTTGGTGGTTTTGATCTCGCTGTGGGAACATCGGATCTAAATAAATGACATCGATCTGTTCATCTCGCTGCCTTAATCCATGTAAATAATCAGTTGAATCAGCATAAATGAGTTGAATCCGTGGCATAACAGATTGCAGAAAAGGATCTCGTTCTGCTTGGGCTTTGGTATATTCTAATAATACAAATAGGATGGGATGACGTTCAATTAAACGCACATCAGCACCCAAATAAGCCATCAATAAACTATCATGACCTAAACCAGCTGTTGCATCAATTAAATTAGGTTTTTCACCTAATTGACATGCTCTTGCGATCATTTCGGATTTCAGACTGGCTCGTTTTAAACGAGGAATTTCAGCACGCCAATCCGGTTGCATTTTCATCCCATTCGCAGCCAGACTCAGCCCATCTTCATCTAAAACCAAAGCCATGTCTGGATTCAGACGAAGGAAACGTGCATTCACTTTTTCAACGATTTGACCTTTTAGTTCGACATCCAAACTCGCTAATCGGGTTTGAAGTTGTTGAAATTGCTCCGCGTACTCCGTCTGATACCAACAGATCATCTGCATTACCAATGCACCCAACCTGTCCACCATGTCGCCAAAATGAATAAACCAAACACTATACGGTAGTAAGCAAAAGCGGTGAAATCATGCTTAGAGACATAACGAATTAATGCACGAATCACAATTAAAGCTGAAACAAAGGCAACAATAATTCCAACTGCTAAAATAGCCATATCATTACTATGTAATTCATGACGCATTTTATACATATCCAGTAAGCCTGCCCCCATCAATACAGGAATACCGAGGAAGAATGAAAATTCAGCCGCTGCTTTACGTGAAATACCTAAGAATAATGAACCAATAATGGTTGAACCAGAACGTGATGTCCCAGGAATTAATGCAAGACATTGAATCAAACCAATCAATGTGGCTTGCTTGAATGTTAGATCTTCAACTTCTTGACTCACGATTTGATGCGGACGGCGTTCCGCCCATAAAATAACGAAACCACCGACAATTAATGCAATTGCAACCGTGACCGCATTAAATAAATAAGCCTTTACCACATCACCAAAGCTCAAGCCAATAATCACAATTGGAACAGAAGCGATGATTAAATTCAGGCTTAAACGACGACCTTGCTCTTGTCCTGTGAGTGCGCCAATTAATGCGCCCCACAGTTTGCCCCAATACTCATAAATTACTGCTGCAATCGCACCAATTTGCACAGCAACCGCAAACATATCTCGTTTTTCAAGCGTCCAAAAATCTAGCAACTGCCCTGCTAGAATCAAGTGCCCTGTACTTGAGATCGGTAGAAATTCGGTAATCCCTTCCACCAACCCCATAATTGCTGCTTTAAATAGCAATAAAAAATCCATAATTAACCTTAATTCGCTTTACTTTGTTCTGGAATTTTTTTCCATGCATCATCACGTAAATACACAGGGAGTGCATGCTCAGCATCAACCCATTTTTTTTGTACAGCATAAATTTGCGCAATTGTTGCAATGTCTTGTGCAGTTGCTCGAATTTCTGTTGCAGACGTTTTTAGAATGGAAGCCTCTTGCGAGTCTATTTGACTTGGCTTAATCAATTCTGAACCTGAGCCAATCGCCGTAAATTTACGATATGCGGTCGCTTGTTCATAATTTAATAATTTTTCTTCATCGACAGCATGCATAATGCCATTTTCATCTAGACTAAAATTAGCAATATAAACTTCTTGCATACGTGCATCTAAAACAGCTGTAACCTGCTGTAATCCTGTCAAACGATATGCAGCTTGCGCTAACGCTTGCAAGCTTGATACAGGAATAACAGGCAAATCTTGTGACCATGCCAAAGCTTGAGCAACCGCAGCATTAATACGTACACCACTAAATGAACCTGGCCCACGACTAAACGCAATTGCAGCCAAATCAGCCAATTGAGTTTGAGTTTGTAATAGTGCCTGTTCAGTTAATGGCAAAATGGTTTGCGTTTGTGCTTTTGGTCGCTCATCTAATTGAAAATAGAGTTCTTGAACATCATCAATTAATGAAACTGAACAGTGCTCATTTGCAGTTTCCAATGCAAGCAACTTCATGCAAAAACCTTAGCTTAAAAGAGATAAAAAACGTCGAGTATCATACCCCACTCAAGCGCCCTAAGCGAGTTATTGGCTTTTTATAGATACAAAAAAGCCAAGGATATACTTGGCTAAAGAAACACAATATATCAACTCGTAATTATTAGAAATTAAACTCTTCCAATACTAAAAAATTCTTATAGTGTTCAGCATAATGTAAAGCACTCAAGCGTAACCGTGCAGCGCCATGCTCATCTAATGTTTTGATCACTTTTCCTGGGGACCCCATGACTACAGAATTATCAGGGATAACTTTACCCTCTGGAATTAATGCGTTTGCACCGATAATACAATTTTTACCAATCACAGCATTATTTAAAACTACAGCATTGATACCAATTAAAGAATTATCCCCAATCGTACAGCCATGCAACATTGCTTGATGACCGACTGTCACATAGTCCCCAATATTCAGTTCAATACCTGCATCAGTATGTAAAACTGCATTCTCTTGAATATTCGAGAAATTACCAATCCGAATTTTACAGTTATCAGCTCTTACAACCGCACCAAACCAAATACTGACTTGGCGACCTAACTCAGCTTGACCAATCACCGTTGCATTCGGTGCAATCCAGCCATCCCAAGGTTCATGTAATGCTTTAGGGCTCAATCCTTGATATGTGTACATCATGACAAAATACTACTCTATTTTAAGAAGACGTGATTAGAATTTAGATAATCCAAAATGAGGAGGATTAACTAAAAAAGGCCATTTTTTTTGATGTCCTAGTCCATACTGAAATAATGATACTAACATTCGAGCGGTTAAGCCCCATACGATCTCATTTTCAACCTGCATACTCGGAAAATAAATTGATTGTCGAACTAAACGTACTTCATATGGTAAAGGCGGTGCATCAATTAACTGCTGTAATGGTGCAAAAAAAATACGATCAATTTCTGTAGGTTGAGCAATTAAGTCCACCTCCGCAGGGATTAATCCTACAATCGGTTTCACAGATAAACCGCTACGGGCTCGTTGTATTGGCAAATCACCTAACAGTTTGACATCGAACGGATTAAGCGCTGTTTCTTCCTGTGCCTCACGTAACGCCACCACAATATTGCTGGTATCACTCGGATCACGCTTTCCTCCTGGAAAAGACACCTCACCTGCATGTTGAGATAAATGGATTGAACGACGTGTGAGTAAGACCTTAGGTTGCTGTTCTTGTGTAATTGCAATTAAAACCGCTGCATCAGCTTGTTGGATTCGTTTGGAAAAACGCAACCGTTGTTGTAAAAGCTGTATTAACGATGGTTCTTCCATATGACTCATCTCTTTTTCTCGTTTTCCTTACAAATCATCATAACTGAAATTTCAATCACAATCATAGATCATGATGCGAAGTGATCAAAATTCAGTTATGCTGAGTTATCTCTGTAGCTGATGATAATTATGAGCTTTTGCGTTGCGTGTGGACATCAAACTGAAGCAAAAATCCCGCTAGGTGATCATAAAACACGGCTCGTCTGTACACACTGTGGCAACATCCACTATGAAAATCCGAAAGTTATTTGCGGTGCATTAGCCATTTGGGATAATAAAGTTTTATTGTGTCGGCGAGCTATTGAGCCACGTTATGGGCTATGGACACTTCCTGCAGGCTACATGGAGTTATTTGAAACCATGGAACAAGGTGCTGCTCGTGAAACACGAGAAGAAGCTGAAGCTGAAGCTGAAATCGAACAGTTATATTGTATGTACAATATTCCACGTATTGGACAAATTTATGTTCTATTTAAAGCACAATTGAAAGATGGTGTTTTTGGAGCTGGAGAAGAAAGTCTCGAATGCCGTTTATTTGAAGAACATAATATCCCTTGGGCGGAACTCGCATTTCCAAGTGTAGAACAAACTTTAAAACATTATTTTGCAGATCGTAAACTAGGATTATTTCCTTCTCATTTAGAAACATTAGGTACACGTTTAGATCGTACAGGTTAAATAAATAGTTTTAGTTTTCTTAATACTAAAAGCCTCATTCAAAAATGAGGCTTTTAGTTGATTAAAATTAGTATAATAGAATATTACTTAGTTCTAATAGCATTACATTCTGGGATATTTTGATTGGCAAGCTCGATAGTCACTGTACCAGAATTCCTTTTCGCAAGTGCACGTTCTTCATCTGTAGGTGGTACATATTGATTTTTATCCGTTTCACTATTTTCGTATATATTAATATAAGTAGCTTGAGCTTGTGCAAATGTATTTGACCACGTTACAGGATTATTCATAAAATTGGTGAGACTAACAATCTTTTGACCTGCTAATAAATTATATAAGTTAATTTTTGCGCCTGTTCCAGCACTTAAATTCAATCCAAACACTGTTCCATCAATTTTAGAAAATTTAGGATTTGATAAAATCATACGAACAGTAATAGACTTTTCATTTACTAAGTTCGAAGTCGCACCCGTGGTTCCTATACGATATTGTATTTGATCATTAGTATCCGTTATTGTTCCATCTGGATTTAATGTTTTCGGTTTACCACAAACTCCTGACATGTCCGTTTCAGTTGAATTATTTTTAATATCTGTACGGATATCACCATTTTCGTCGATCACTATTCCAATTTTCACAGGTGGAGTATTTGAATCTTGAAATTTAAAATTCAAAGTTGCATAAAATGGAAAGATATATGTTTGTCCGACTTTAACATTTTTCTCAGTCTTAAAAATATTTTTATCGAGATAATTCGCTGGAGCAGCTCTAATAATATCCATTCCACCACGATATGACTCACCCGATATAGTTTGTTGCCACAAAGTTAAATGATTTAGATTTACTGTTTCATTATCTTTAGTATTTAATAATTTTTTATAAAATGCTTCTGTTCCTGGCATTGTTGTATCATTAATGACTTTACCTTGATAAAGCATTAAATCATCGTTCATATTATTATTTAAACTAAAATGTAAAGGTTTAGTAGCATTAACCTCTCTAGAAATTGGATTTAACCATTCATTTTGTGCATTCACTTGTAGTTTTACTGGCTTTACCTTATTGATCAATACAAGTGGAGGTGAAACCATATTATTTATAATAGTTGCTGCACCTCGCCATTGCTGTCCCGAACCAATTACATAACCTTGGCGATCAGACAATAAATTAAAGCTTCCCATTGAATGTATTAAATTATTCTTAGGCAATACGCAATCATCATATACCCCTTTATTACATCCAAAGAAACCATCTACACCAGTTAATTGAATGTCACCACCTGGTTTAAATATAGGTAAAGCAGCCTCCCAAACACCAACATTAGTTAAATTAGTTAATTTTGTAATTACATCTAGTGCTTCATCATCAGGAACTGCTCCTACATCTAGCCATGGTTTTAGAACACTAATATATTCATTATTAGCCCATTCTGTCATACCAATATCTTTACTTATTTTAGTAAGTTGGTTTTTTCTCTCATTAGTTAATTCGACTCGCTGTATATCACCAATTACATTATTTTGCTCAACACTCAAACTTTGGAAAACTTTAGCAATACCTATAGCAACACGAACTGTTTCATCATTACTATTTACTAAAGATGTAGGGGTTTTACCTGTTAAGCCAATCGCTAAGTCAATTAATCGAATTCTAGGTAAGCTTTTAGTAATTAATTTAGAAATATTATCTAACTTAACTTTACCTAGATCAATTTTACGAGCACCTTCACCCTGAATATAGAAACTAACCTCATCACCTAATTTACAAGCTCCCTTAACAAGATCATCAGATTCAAGTTTAGTGGCAAAATGGTTTATCTTATCGCTACTACAATCAAAATTGATACCCGAAATAGGATAATCCATCACAAATTGTAAACAATTATCACTACCTACAAGACAACTTGTACTACTTGTTACCCCACTAACACCCTTGTTTGGATCTTCATTAATTTTAGCACTTTCACCTCCACAGCCTTGTAGAAAAGCTACTAATGCAGTTAAAGCAAAAGGTAATAAAATTTTCTTATTTGTCATGGGTTCATCCTATTAATGCTTACTGTAAAGCAGCAATCTTAATCTGTCCTTGATTTGAAAGTTCCTGCTCTGGAACATCCACGGCTGATGCTAATGGAGTCATCATCATATAATAACTTTTAGGCGGTATCTTAATTACACCTTGAAGGGCTGCATGTTGTAATAATGTTGCTGGAATCTTCTGATTCTTAAATCCACTCACGCCTTCTAATATACAACCAGACTTATCTAAAAAAATCACTAAAGGCCAATAATATGTCGGTTTATCAGTATTAGATGCATAAGAATCCAATTGCATATATTGAATATTTTGATCAAGCTTGACCAATTCATATTCAAATTTTTCTTTTATAGGTTTCCGAGGCCATAAGCCAATTTCTTTTTCGGGAACTAAACTCTTGATTGTTTTATTTTTGCTATAGCTTTCTAAGAAACAACGATCATTCTCAAATGCCAGAGATAAATCTTGTGCAGATAAACGAACATAATTATTAGATAAAGTAATTGAATTTAGACTCTGGTTTGATTTGTTTAATATTTTATCCAAAATTGATCGACTTACGCCTTTTTTACGCTCTATCGTCTCTAAACGTCCTGTACCATCAGGCATAGTATAAAAGCGCTTTTTACCCTCTAAATTAAATTCCTGATCTTCTAAATATTCATTATTCACATATTCAATACCATCTACTTGTATGAATGCAGATGAAGCAGATGAAGCAGATGAAGCAGATGAAGCAGATGATTCTGCCTCAATATTAGTTAGACTTTTACTAGCAACATTTAATTTTGGTGTTATCTTTTTATTGGTATTTGCATCAATTATTTCTTTTGAAGTATTTATAAAATTTTGAGATTTTGGTTGATGGACTACTTCTGCGTCAGAAGCTAATTTTGATTCTAAAGATGATTGCATTTTAACTGTATTCTTAACAGCATCTTGCTTAGATATTGATATTGCAGGTAAATTTAAATTAACATTATTTCCAACAGGTAGATTTTTTTCTGATGCCGCTGAAGAATCAACATCACTAGAACGTATAACCTTATCTGTTTTATTCTCATTTTCTGTTGGTTTTTTAGGAATAATCATTGGTCTTCCATCAGGGCCAATAATTGTATAAAAACCATCTGCATATACAACCGAAGTACTTGCAATAACAGTAATAATTACAGCTATTGCAAGCTTAGATTGTTTTAATATCATAGTCGTTAACATTACCATTTTGTTCTATAGCTGATACCAAGCAAAGTGATCTTAGTATTGGTTTTAATATCTAAGCCTGCGTATGGGTTTAATAAAATATTATCAACCCCTGTTTTATTTGCAAGACTACTCGTATTTGCAGGAATATCATCACGACTGCGTATGAAGCCAATTGAAAGATCTAAATCTGTATCTTGATCAAATCGATAACCGGCACCTAAACCAAATAATTGAGCATTATTAATAGGTACCATCGTATTTCGTTTATCGTCAGGAATCGAACTTGTGCGAGGCTCATACCCCATGCGTAACTTCAATCGATCCGTTGCCGAATATTCAATACCTAGTCCCCAACGCCAAGAAGACTGGAACTTTAATGGTAAGGATAATGAACGGTCAGTTACATCATTTGATAGCAGTTTCGCAACTTTTAGCAATGAAATCTGACGGTCAAATTCAAACTTGAACTTATCCCATGCTGAGAAGTCAGTCCAGCCCAAGTCAAAATTCACTTGTAAATCTGGAAATACTTTGTACTTAATCCCTGCTTTGAAATGCTGAGGATATTTAAAATCCATTGCCACTAAACCAGACTCTACCGCTGGCGCATAGCTTGGAAAACCAAGAATTGCTGCAAGAATCTGCCCTGTTGCTGATGAGTTTAAACCTGCAATCAACTGTTGTGGTGCTTCAGCAACATTAATCAGGTATTTGCCATGCAGACGCATTTTGGCTTCACTCTGGTACACCATCCCAAAGCTAAAATCATCAGTTGGTTCCCAAAGCAAACCCAGATTATAACTTGGACTTAATGACTGTTCGAGTGAAACATCCATAGCCCCAACCTTACTAAAAGGGTTCATGCCCTCTTTTGCATTACACATACCAAAAAAAAGAAAGTTAGTGATAATATCTCCATTATTCTTAAATGGAGTACATATCACTTCATCTACCATTCGCAATACACCAATCATTTCATTTGGAAAGCGTAGATCCGTTTTAAGTGCGATCGCTTGGTAAGACATACCAAATGATGCACCAACTGATAAATGATCATTCACTTGATAGCCAAAAGAGGGCGATAAATAGGTAATACGCTCTAATGCAACTTGTTGGCCCATATAATTACTTGGATTACCATCTTCTGCTCCAAAACCAGCTACCAATGGTGCATATACTGCAGTTGCATATGTTACTTTTGAACCAGGTGGTTTATATGCGATACCAGCAGTTGGTGCAGCTAAAGGTGAGTTTGGACCAAGATCAACAATTTTTTTAAGTATAGGAACATAGATACTGGCATATTCAACATCACCAGAGACTGTACCTTTGAAGTCAGTACAAATGCTTGAGTCATTTTCTGGCCCATCATTACATACTAACGGATCATCGGAATAACCAAATACATTATAACCAGCAGGAGCTGAATAATCCCGTTTAATCGCAAAATTAGCTAAAATCCCTTGTACATCAGTTTGTAAACCATCAATTTTCGCCAGTGCTGCTGGATTAAAATGTACTGCACTAATGCCTGGTGGATCAGCAGTAACTGCATTTCCTAATGATAATGAACGTAAATCTACAGATAAGTCCTGTCCTAATTGTGCGTTAGCAATATTAGATAAGCTAGCTAAAAAAATTGCTGCCGTTAAAGGACATAATTTTAGGTATTTCACCATTACATCTCCTTAACGAACTTTTTTGCCGAAACCTATAATATCGAGTGGGAATGACAAGCCCAAGGACACATCTGGCGCATCTTCCGTTAACCCAATAGCAACCGTGCCATTTACAATTGTCTCTGGTGATACCCTTACGCCCAATGCAAATGACAACATGGCACTACTTTGATCGGCCGATTGATAACTTTCATCATTCTTGAAGTAAAATTTTGCACCAGTGTTAAAACTTTGCTGATAGGACATTGTGAGTGATACGTCGTAGTTAAACGAATATGCAAATCCGAATGAAAAACCACCACTTAAACCTGGATCAAAACTTTCTAACACTCTGTTTCCGCGTAATTGGTTAAGTCCAGATTCTTTCAGACCATAGTTCGCCGATACTGAGCTGAACAAAACAACAGGGTCAATATATTTACGTGTACTAGCCCCCACACCAACAGAATAATAGCCTTTACCTGTTGATAGCTCATCAATGCCTATTTCGTATGGACTATCGCCAGTTTTAGTAGATAAGTTACCAAAAAGTACTAAAGGTAGACGGCTTTGCTTTAATGGGAATGGTTCCCAACGTGCACCAAAAGAAATATCACCTAAACCAGCAGCAGTTTTGTCTTGTAATAAATCTTTTTTAGCCATTAATGGTAAAGAAGCGGATAAAGTTACATTATCAAGAACACCATATTGCACAGTAAAAGTATTTGTTAAAGTATGGTTAGCATCTTCTTCGACACGCAAACGTGCTAATGAACTTGAACTATCATTCGTTGCTAAGTCAATTCGACTATCTCGATAATACGTATAGTCAATATCATAATAAGATGAAAAAACACCTTTTTTTATCAATGAATATTGACGTTCGTTAGATGTAAATACTTCTTGTAAATTTGTTTCTTTAGTCGCATCACCTTCTTGCTTTTGTAATGCATTTGCTGCTTGTGTTGCTTGACTATCACCAGCTTTTACATTGGACTCATCTTTCACTGCATTTGTAGCTTGATCTACTTGCGCTGTTTGTTCGGTCTGAACTTCCGTTGATTTCTGTTCTTCAGCATAAAGTGTTGTTGTTACTGCACTCATACTTAATGCCAACACACTGATGTTCATCCATGGACTTTTCATTTTGCGTTACATCCTATTAATACATTAATTTTAATGATTTCTAAATTACTTCCGCTTGTAATATAAGCGCATAAAAGTCGTAATTGGTTGATTGTAAGTAGCAGAGGTCGGATCTGCATCTAATACTTTACGCATCGTTGATGCCTTATCAGCCATACGTTCAAACTTTTGTGTCGGAAACTGAATTTCCGCAAGCGCGTATTTATTAACAGTTGCATCTTCTACATGGCGCATATCTGAGTCTTGCAACGCTAATAAATTTTTACGATACTCTTCCGGAATATCTACAATGAAAAGTGTATTATTATCCCAAATCTGTTTAAAGCGAATTTCATCAAAACTAATATTGCCTAATGATGGATCAGCCACATAAACTCGACCGTTTTTATATGCTTTATATACAACAAAATGTTTAAAACCAGCATAAGTAATAGGAACAATTGCAGGCTGTTTTAAACTGGTTAAATCTGAAAACTCCCCTCGATAACCACCACTATTCAACCCAAGTGCAGTAACAAATCGCTTCATGTCTAACAGAGAAAAACTACGGCGCTCAATAATACGTTGATACTCACCATACTGAAGCAAACCTGTCATCGTTTGTTGTTCAGTCAAACGTAAACCACCATAGCCATTTAACAGCGTAGTTAATGCGGCTGATCCACAACTGTAGTCATACGCCTGACGAACAATACCCCGAAATTGATCTTCTATAGCAGGTTTAATTGTGACCGCCTCACGATGATTACGTGTAAAAGAAGGATTACGAGAATCTAAGGTCTCTGTATAATATACAGTCCCCTCTGGTTTTTTTTCTATTTCGAAGGCTTGCGTTGTAAAGTAATACATCAATGCTGAGCCTAAAGCGATCTCTAACATAAGTCTCTTTTTCTAACAGTGGCACAACTTGCCTTATTCATTTTATTTTAGTGTCCGTAAACACCTCATCCCTGCATGTTGAAGATACCTTTTTTTATAAAAAAAAGCAGCTTTTTTTTAGTTTTTTTTGACGAAATGTATGTTTTAATAAAAACTAGTTGTCATTAAGTAATTTATTGTACTTCAACAAAACTATTTTAAGTTTTTTAGCACATAAAAAATACTTATTTCAAATAAAAAAAGCGCAACTGGTGCGCTTTTTTTTGTTATAAGATTAGTGACCAGAAATAGTGATCATAGAACCTTTAACATTTGCAGTACCATCGAAATAGTAAGTTTGTAAACCTTGAACTTCTACATCACCAATTGAAGCTGCTGCTTGACTGCCTAAATGAACACCTTTGATATACATATCAGTTTTAGGTGTAGTAGCACCAGAACCAGTGATAATACGTAAGTAACCGTTGTTAGAACCTTCTTTACCAACTACGCTTACTGCAGCATTCACTGTTAAGTTTGCATTGCTAGCATCTGAAACTTTGATGCTATCAAGGTAAATTTGACCAGCAGCACGGTTAGAAGCTGTACCATCACCGGTACCTTGTTTAGTTGAACTATCAATAATACCTAGGTTTTTAATTTCCAAACCACCTTGCATGGTTGTATTCAATACAATCATTGCACCTTGTGGAGCAGCACCTAACTGGATGTTTGCACTTGTAACGCCTGTTTTGATTGTTAAACCAGATAAAATTGCGTTGTAGTTAGCTGCATCGTTACCACGACGAACTGTAGTGCTTGCTGCATTAGAGCCAGACACACCAATTTCACCGATATAAATATCTAAACCAGATACAGCAGCTGCGACATTAAGGAACGCACCATTTGTGCCAGTACCTTTGTCTGTATCAATTGTAAGATCAGCAAGGTTATGTGATGTTAAAGCACGAGTGTTATCTACAGCAGTACCTGTAGCATCCATTGGAGCAGTAATTACAATACCATTTGCAAAGTTAGGGTTCGTTGCAGCAGTACCTTGACCATTACCTTTAATAACAATCGCACCAGAAGATGTTGTTGATGCAGTACCAGTAGCGCCAGTGATACCAGTTGATGTTTGTAAACCATCATTATCGTGAATTAAAACTTTTTCGATTTCAATTTTAGAAATACCGATACCAATATTGATACCGTCTTGACCTGTAGCAGCGCTTAGTGCAGCATCATCCATTGACTGCATAGCCATTGCATTCGCGCTAATCGCCATTGAAGAAACTAAAGCTAGTTTAGTAAACATTTTCATTGAGCACTCTCCCAAGAGCATTTATTTTTTGACTTTCACTACTCTAAACTGTCCACGGTCGTTTTTTTCTTAATGACAACTTGAACTTCCAATCCTTGAGTAGTTCGTTTAGCAAGTACTAAATTACAGGTTTGTTATTTTATGTTCAACTACTGTTAATCGTTTTTTATAAATAACCCGACAAACGGCATAATACTTTTTTCGTGCACCACTTTAATTTATATGCTCTAACATATGGAAAGCACTATAGTTTTTTAATTAGCATTTTTAGAAAATCACAGTCAAATATCCTATTTAAACCTTTTATCATCCGCCCAAATCACTGCAAAATGTAAACAATTGCGCTTTCTTAAACCAATTCATGAAAATTGCAACTTGTTTTACAATTTCAGTAGACAGAATCACAATACATTTCAGAAATATTTTTCAACTTTTATCTACAGGATAAATATCAGTAGAGTTTAGATGATTGTAGTACAATTATATTTTCCAAATGTATATGAATGTATTTTTGTTATATGTCTCATTTTCAGCAAAAACTTGACACGCAACTCACCTCTGCATTTGACCTTCTTATACAATTGAATGAACTCACTGGTTTAGTTTATTTATATGACAATCACACTCCGACAATTGGTTTTTTGCCTCAAGAATTTTTAGTATTAGAACAGTCAGAACTCAAAAAATTTTGTAAAACTCAATTTAATAAATATAAGAATGTACAAGCAACCTTACCTATTAGCGATTTTTTAAATTTTCAATCCCACTCACAAAGTTCAAAGAAAACTACTTTTGGTGGTGGATATATTGGCTTTTTTAGCTATGACTATAGTGCAAATCAATTTATAAACATGGTTTCACGAAATCAACCCAGTTTTTTCTTAGGTCTATATTCGACTTTTTTAAAGTTTCAGGATGATGCTTGGTATTTTTATAGTGATGAAAATGAAGCTGAAAGTATTTATCAAAATGTCATAAATCTAATTAATCAATCAACCAATATTCAAAAAACACCTTTCTCATTATTAGAAAAATGCTATCCGCGCTGGTCTAAGCAACAATACCTACATGCATTTAATCAAGTGCAGGAATATATCAAAGCTGGTGACTGCTATCAGATTAATTTAACTCAAGAGTTTATTGCAAAAACAGAAGGCTCATTATTAGATCGAGCACAGGATTTATGGGCGCTCACCCATGCACCTTATGCTGCCTATCTCAAGATACATGATTTTGAGCTACTCAGCTGTTCTCCAGAATTGTTTGTCGAATTTCAAACAAATCGAAAAATTAAAACACGACCAATTAAAGGTACAATGCCTCGTTTTGATGATGCCCAGCAAGACCAACAATCAAAAGATCAGCTCAGCCGCTCTGAAAAAGATCAGGCTGAAAATGTGATGATTGTTGATTTACTTCGGAATGATTTAAGTGTTTATGCAGAAACAGGATCTGTAGAAACGACAAAACTTTTCGAAATTGAAAGCTTCAACCAAGTTCATCATATGGTCAGTGAAATCACTGCAACCTTAAAAAAAGAAGTAAACCCCATGCAGATGTTATTGTCCGCCCTTCCGGGTGGTTCAATTACAGGGGCACCCAAAATTCGCGCTATGCAAATTATTAATGAATTAGAAGGTGCTCCACGTGGCGCATATTGTGGAAGTTTGGGTTATTTTAATTTTGATGGAACAGGTTGCTGGAATATCTTAATCCGTAGTATTCAAAAATATCAGGATCAATTATCGATGTGGGCAGGTGGCGGCATTACGGTTGCTTCTGATGCCGAAGCCGAGTACCAAGAATGCTTTGATAAAATTTCTGCCATGCTTGATTTGCTCAATACATGGCAAAAATCTGAGAACTAAATTTTATAGAATTATAAAATTTGATTTTTAAGTGTATCGACTAGACGTTGATTTTGTTCATCTGTACCAACCGTGATACGCAAGAATTGATTAATGCGTGGTTTATTGAAATAACGCACAATAATACCATGCTCACGTAATTGTTGAGCCAGTTGAGCAGCGTCGTATTGAGGATGCATGACAAAGATAAAATTGGCTTTCGATGGCAATACATCAAAACCTAAAGCCACGAGATCACCAACTAATTTTTCTCGACTCTCAATCACTTTGGCACATTGTGCTTCAAAATAAGCTTGATCTTCAAATGAGGCTACCGCTGCGGCAATCGCAAAACGATCGATTGGGTATGAATTAAAGCTATTCTTTACAGCTTCAAGTGCTGCAATCAAATGCGCTTGTGCAATCGCAAAGCCGACACGTAATCCCGCCAATGAACGAGACTTAGATGTCGTTTGGCAAACGACTAAATTTTCGTAACGATTGACCAATTGTACCGCTGACTCTGCACCAAAATCGACATAGGCTTCATCAATCACCACGACTCGATCAGGATTGGCTTTTAACACCTGTTCAATTTGATCTAAGCCTAATGCAATGCTGGTTGGCGCATTTGGATTAGTAATGATAATACCGCCATTTTCCTGTTCATAATCCGACACATCAATTTCGAATTTTTCATTCAATGGAATCTGTTTGGTCTGAGTTCCAAAAAACTGGCTATAAACAGGATAAAAACTATAGGTAATATCTGGGTAGAGAATTGGCTCTTTCTGAATAAAAAAAGCCTTAAAAATATGCGCTAAAACTTCATCCGAACCATTACCGACAAAGACTTGAGCAACATCAACATGCTGCTGTTTAGCAATTGCCTGCTTTAAAGCGGTCGCATCTGGATCTGGATACAAGCGCAAAGCATCGGCTTGGTGAGTTAAAACTGCTTGAACAGCTTCCACAACTTTAGGTGATGGTGGATATGGGTTTTCATTGGTATTAAGTTTTAGTAAGTTCTGAATCTTAGGCTGCTCACCTGGTACATATGGCTCAAGTTCACGAACTTCTGGACTCCAAAAACGCATTTGTTCAGTTGTAAACGTCATTGTTCTACTCTCATATATCTCAAAAAAGGGGCTTCTATCAGCCCCTATCTATTCTTCGAATCGGTTATTGATAACGATAGCGTGCCGAGCGTGCATGGGCATCAAGATTTTCTTCAACTGCCAACACATCTGCTGTTTTAGCCAAAGTTTTAACGCCCTCTTGCGAGCACATAATTAAACTTGAACGCTTTTGGAAATCATAAACGCCGAGCGGTGAAGAAAAACGCGCTGTACCCGAAGTCGGTAAAACATGATTTGGACCTGCACAATAATCACCGATCGCTTCAGGCGTATAACGCCCCATAAAGATCGCACCTGCATGACGAATCTCTTGGCTCATTAATTCAGCATCATCAAGACATAATTCTAAATGCTCTGGAGCAACCTGATTAATCAGTTTTATCGCTTCCGCACGATCCTTTACCAGTACCAACGCACCACGATTTTGAATCGAAGTTCGAGCAATTTCTGCTTTTGGTAATTCACTTAAATGCTTTTCAATGGCTGTTTCGACAGCATTTAAAAGTGCTTCATCTGGCGTAATAAAAATGGCTTGTGCAACCGTATCATGCTCAGCTTGAGACAATACATCCATAGCCAACCATTCAGCATTATTTTCCCCTTCGGCATACACCAAAATTTCCGAAGGCCCCGCGATCATATCAATACCCACCTGACCAAAGACTGCACGTTTGGCTGCTGCTACAAAACGGTTCCCCGGTCCTGTAATTTTATCGACCGCTGGAATAGTTTGCGTTCCATAAGCTAACGCTGCAACGGCTTGAGCACCGCCAATAGTAAATACACGGCTTACCCCTGCTAAATATGCAGCTGCTAAAACCAATGGATTCAATTCACCATTCGGCGCTGGAACCACCATGATAATTTCAGGAACCCCTGCTACATGTGCTGGTAAAGCATTCATAAGTACAGATGATGGATAAGATGCTAATCCACCAGGAACATAAATCCCGACGCGATCAAGTGGCGTGACTTTCTGACCTAAGGTATTACCCAGATCATCAACATAAGTCCAACCTTCCTGCTTTTGTGCCTGATGGAAAGAACGAATACGTTTTGCAGCCAATTCTAAGGCTTCACGAATTTCTGTGCTTAAGCCTTCAAATGCAGTTTTAAGTTGAGCTTGGGTCAGTTCCAAATCCGAGAATTGATGCGCTGGATGTCGATCGAACTGTTGTGTTAATTTAAGTACATGATCATCACCATACTGACGAACATCAGCAATGATTTGGTCTACAGTTTGTACTAATTGAGGATCATTCACAGTTTCAAATGCTAAAAGTTCAGCAAATGCCTGTTTAAAATTTTGATCCTGAGTCGATAAACGTCGCATCAATTTACCCACAAGGCGAATAAGAGAAGGCTAAGTTTACTCTTTTTCAACACGCTTGTGGGCAAGATAACATCAGCATTTCCACCTGCTTTAATAGAAAAAATCATTTTTAGGTTTAAATATTTTAAATTTTATGTATTTAAGTCTGGATTATTCCAATCTCCATCATGCTGTATTAGCCAATTCAAAGCACCATGACGTTCCACAACAACTGAAGCATTTAAATTTTCAGGCGCATCTTGTTGTTTTAAACGAGCATCATCTGAAAGTAAGACATTCTTTCCCTTAATTAGAAAATTAAGCGATAAAAAACCGTTCAAAAGAACGGTTTTTTGAATCATCATGCAAAATCATACTGAACGTGATTTCACAGCTTCTTCAAGTTGCGTCAAAATTGGATTCAACACGGCTTGTTTACGTTTAAAGCTCGCTTTATTGACAATTAAACGAGAAGAAACTTTGCAAATTTCTTCTAATGGCTCTAAACCATTGGCACGTAAAGTATTACCTGTATCGACCACATCGACGATGTAATCACCCAACCCAACCAAAGGTGCAAGCTCCATCGATCCATACAGTTTGATCACATCAACTTGTTCACCTAAACTTGCATAGTATTGACGAGTAAGATTCACGTATTTAGTTGCAATTTTTAAACGGCCTTTCGGACGTTCCATGCCAACTTTACCAGCAGTCATCAATTTACAATTTGCAATTTTTAGATCAAGTAACTCATAAACATGTTGGGCGCCATGTTCCATCAGCACATCTTTACCCGCCACACCAAAATCTGCTGCACCGTTCTCAACATACGTCGGTACATCAGAAGCACGAAGAATCAAAATACGTACTTTTTTATGTGTGGTTGGGAAAATTAATTTACGTGATTTATCAGGATCTTCTAATAAATTAATACCCGCATTCTCAAGTAAAGGTAATGTCTCTTTTAGGATACGTCCTTTACTGAGTGCTAAGGTTAAACCATGATCAAAATTACCCATTACATCAAAATTTGGATCATCGTTTCTTAAGTCATTCATCCTTTTACTCGCTTAATCTGAGCACCTAAACTTTGTAACTTTTCTTCAACTTGTTCATAGCCACGATCGATATGATAGATACGATCAACTAAAGTCTCACCTTCTGCGGCTAATGCAGCGAGAACAAGAGAAAATGATGCACGTAAATCAGTCGCCATTACAGGAGCAGCTTGCAATTTATCTACGCCAGTTACGACTGCATCATGCCCTTCCACTTGAATATTTGCGCCCATACGTGACAATTCAGGAACATGCATAAAACGATTTTCAAAAATTGTTTCTGAAATCGTTGCAAAACCACGACCAATCACATTGACCGCCATAAGCTGCGCTTGCATATCAGTTGGAAATTCGGGATGAGGTAAAGTTCTAAAGCTCACAGCTTTAGGACGTTTACCTTGCATATCTAGTTCAATCCAATTATCACCACGGGTCACTTCTGCACCCATTTCTTCAAACTTATCCAATACTGCTTCTAACAATGCTGGGTCCGTATGCGTGGTTTTAACTCGACCACCTGTAATTGCAGCAGCAGCTAAATATGAACCAGTTTCAATTCGATCAGCAACAACCGCATATTCACAGCCATGTAAACTTTCAACGCCAGTTACAACTAATGTATCTGTGTCCAGACCTTCAATCTTGGCACCCATTTTAATGAGCATTTGTGCAAGGTCAGTAATTTCAGGTTCACGAGCAGCATTACGAATTGTCGTCACACCATCAGCCAATACAGCAGCCATCAAGATATTTTCAGTACCACCAACAGTGACCATATCAAAAATAACTTCGCCACCTTTTAAGCGACCATCAACAGAAGCATGAACATAACCATTTTCAACTTCAATCTGCGCACCTAAAGCTTCCAATGCTTTTAAATGCTGATCAACAGGACGTGAACCAATCGCACAACCACCAGGTAATGAAACTTTAGCATTTCCATAGCGAGCCAATAGTGGTCCGAGTACCAAAATTGATGCACGCATAGTTTTCACAAGTTCATAAGGTGCAAACTGATTATCTAATGTTGACGCATCCGCACGAACCGTATCCCCTTCATAACTCATTGTAACGCCTAAGCCAGCAATCAGCTTCACTAAGGTATTCACATCTTTTAAATGAGGTACATTCGTTAAAGTAATCGGAGAATCTGCAAGAATCATTGCAGCAAGTAAAGGCAGAGCCGCATTTTTAGCACCAGAAATACGTACTTCGCCCTCGAGCTTAACACCGCCCGTAATTAAAAATTTATCCATTAATATTTAAGCTCCGAAAAGGCTTGCTTTACGCCATTCGTCTTTTGTCATTGCACGAATCGTAACTGCGTGCACTTCACCACTTGCGATATAAGAGTTTAATGGTGCATATACGGCTTGTTGACGAGTAATCGTACGTTTGCCATCAAACTGATCATCAACAATTCGAAGGTCGAATTTCCCAGCTTGGCCACTCACTGCTACTTCTGCTTCAGGGAAAGCTTCTTTTAAAATTTGCGTGAACTGCTCACTATTCATTACTAGACCTCTTATACAACCATGGCGTCAAACCATACATTTTACTATAACTTTTTCAGATAATTCAGTAAGCCTTTTCTTTTTTTATCGATAAAAAAAGAGGCTAGTTACAATAGCCTCTTTTGATAAAAAACTTAAGTTAAAATTGCCAGCTCATGTTGATAAGAACACTGTATTTTTCTATGTTTTGCAAGCTGTCTTTTTAGTTTTTCTGTTAATTTATTAATCGAAGTATACATATCATCTGCTGTCGCCTGCGCAAACAGTTCAATCCCCGGTAAGCGAATAATCGCCTCAGCAATATGATTTGAGCTCCCTTTATGAGAACGTCTATCAATTTGATGATCTTTAGCCAATTTGATTTGCATACTATTCACTTGATCTAGATGCTTAGTCATTTGACTAAATTTCATTTTTATATTTTCTTCAATAGCAGGCGTAATAGTTAAATGGTGTCCACGAATCGTTATTTGCATAATTCTATCCCTCACCTTTTCTAAGGATACAAAGAATCGCCTAAGCAAATTTAATGCATATTAAGATTCAACATTCATTAAATCATTTTAGCGATTCCTTTAGTGATTATTAAAAAGATTCATTATTCCGTAATAATGAATCCCTAGAATAGTCACACCTTGAAATTTAGATCAAGACTTTTCTTTCTGAAGATGATGGAATATGTAACGATTCACGATATTTTGCGACTGTACGTCGAGCTACTTCAATCCCCTCATCTTTCAACATTTCCGCAATTGCATTATCAGACAAAGGCTTACGCGGATTTTCATTCGAAACTAATTTTTTAATCATTGCCCGAATCGCAGTTGAAGATGCTTCACCACCTGTCGTTGTTCCAACATGGCTTGAAAAAAAGTATTTCAATTCAAATAAACCACGTGGTGTAAGCATATATTTATTGGTTGTTACACGTGAGACAGTAGACTCATGCAATTCAACTTCCTCTGCAACATCACGGAGAACTAAAGGCTTCATCGCCTCAGGTCCTTGTTCAAGAAAAGCTCGCTGATGTTCCACAATACAAGTTGAAACTTTGAGTAATGTTTTATGCCGTTCATCTATACTTTTAATAAAATTTTTCGCCTCAAGCATTTGATTACGTAAATAAACATTATCATCACTCTGATCAGCACGACGAATCATATTTGAATAAAAAGAATTAATCCTTAATTTAGGCATAACATCTGGATTAAGCTGCACTTGCCAATGCTGATCTTTCTTGGAAACCACAACATCAGGAACTTGATATTCAGATTCTTGTTGGTTAAATTCTAAACCTGGATACGGTTTTAATGTTTTTAATAAATCAACAGCACCTTTCAACTGCTCTTTAGACAAACCTGTTTGTTTTAATAGTTTATTTAAATCATTTGCTATTAATAATTCATAATACTTCAGTAAACACTTTGCTTCAGCTAAGTATGATTTTTTTTGATCTATGCCTTCTAATTGGATCTTTAAACATTCTGCTAAATTTCGAGAACCCACTCCAATTGGATCTAAACGTTGAATATGTTTTAAAACAACAATAATTTCATCTTCTTCAACTTCATCAGCACTCTCCATTTCCTGTAATAAACGAGTAACTGCAAGCAAAATATCATCTAATTCAGCATCTAAAAACCCTTTATCATCTAAAGAATCAACGATGCAATAGGCAATTAATTTATCTACTGTAGAAAAATGCAATAAATTCACTTGCTCTAAGATATGTTCTTTTAGACTCAATTGAACTTGACGATTATCCTCTCGTTCCTCATATTCTGGCGACGCCAATGCAGTTGATTGATGTGTATAAATATCATCCCATTCGGTATCAACAGGCAAGTCATTTGGTAAATGATCTGCATTAAGTTCAGTTGTTAAATCTCCTGACTCACTGATCTCTGAAGTAGATAAACTTTCTGTTGTATTATTTTCTTCAATTTTTTCCAGTAACGGATTACTATCTAATTGAATTTGTATTTCTTGCTCCAACTCCAAACTAGAAAGTTGTAGTAAGCGAATTGCCTGCTGTAATTGAGGGGTTAACGATAAACTATTCGCAACTTTCAACCCTACAGATAATTTCATACTAAGACTTCCCTTTTTAAATAAGCAAAAAACATGCCCATAAAAATATTTATAACATAAAGCAATGTTTACGCCTATAAGCAAAGCTCTTTTCTACTGATTAATCTGCTCAAAAATAACAAAGGTGCAAATATTTATTGTAAATGGGGATTGTATCCCTCTCATTTAACAAACATTCAAATAGCGTAGTATTATTTTATGTTTTGCTGCTTAAGACACTCAAGCATTTCTTCAAGCACGTTCTGTCCCATCGTTCTTCGCACAAGCTTAATTAAATCCTCTGCTAGAAAACTAGACCAAGTCGTACTCCTTGAAGCAGATGAATGCGCATAACGACTAGAAGTAGTCCAGACCTTTTTATCTGATGCAATAAAAGCTACATATAGCCCACCGTCAGGATCATCCAATATCCATTCACGAACAAAACTGGGTTCTTGATTTTGTTTCCCTGTATTTTTTTAATGCTATTCAATATTAAGAAACACAAATAGATAGAAGCAATAGCATAAAAAACACCCCTAACCGTTAGGTTAGGGGTGTTTAGATTTAAAAGCTGGCGATGACTTACTCTCACATGGCAAAGGCCACACTACCATCAGCGCTAAGAGGTTTCACTTCTGAGTTCGGGAAGGGATC